>JBAQJG010000727.1:0-11891 GCA_049300145.1 Chthoniobacterales bacterium
GCACGGACTTACTCCAGAGGAATTTGAGCGGATAAAGAAAATTCTCGGGCGTGAACCAAACTTGACCGAGCTCGGAATCTTTTCCGTGATGTGGAGCGAGCACTGCTCGTACAAAAATTCGCGAAAAGAACTGAAGAAATTTCCGACGAGCGGGCCAAATATTCTGGTGAAGGCCGGTGAAGAAAATGCCGGCGTGGTGGATATTGGTGATGGCTGGGCAGTCGCCTTCAAGATCGAGAGCCACAATCATCCAAGTGCAATTGAGCCGTTCCAAGGCGCAGCCACTGGCGTTGGCGGAATCATCCGCGACATCTTTACCATGGGCGCGCGCCCAGAATTCTGTTTGAACTCGCTGCGCTTCGGCCCAATCACCGATGGAGGGACACGCGCCGCTATGTCCCAAAATAAGGAAGCACCGACGGTGGGGCGTACACCACAAGATCGGCGTTCACAAATCGCAGCAAACCGCCGCCTCTTCACCGGCGTCGTCTCCGGCATTGCGCATTACGGCAACTGCGTCGGCGTGCCGACCATCGGTGGCGAAATTTATTTCGATGAAAGTTTCGAGGGCAATCCGCTTGTAAATGTGTTCTGTCTCGGCGTGCTGCGCCATGAACAACTCGCGCGCGGCGCTGCCCGTGGCGTCGGTAATCCCGTTTTCTACGTTGGCGCGGAAACTGGCCGGGACGGACTGGCCGGTGCAGCGTTCGCTTCGCGCGAGCTGACTGAAGAATCGCGCCAAGATCGTCCGGCTGTGCAAGTAGGCGATCCCTTTAAAGAGAAACTATTACTGGAAGCATGTCTCGAGCTTCTCGCGTGTGACGCCGTGGCAGGAATTCAGGACATGGGTGCAGCCGGTCTCACTTGTTCGACTTGCGAAACTGCCAGCCGCGGCGGAAGCGGCATCGAAATCGATCTCGCGAGAGTTCCGAAACGTGAACCAGGCATGACGCCGTACGAAATTCTGCTGAGCGAATCCCAGGAACGCATGTTGATCATCGCCAAACGCGGAAAAGAGAATGTCGTGCGCGAAATCTTCGAGAAATGGGACGTGCCGTGCGCAGAAATTGGTCGCGTGACTGACGACGGGATAATGCGCGTGCGCAACAACGGCTCGATTGCCGCGGAAATTCCGGCGAAACCGCTTGCCGAAGAGGCGCCGCTTTATTCGCGAGAAGCGAAACCGCCTTCTGCTGTCGCGGCGGGCTATGACTGTCGCATTAAGGAGCTTCCAAAAATCGACAATCACGAAGCGTTGCGTCAGCTACTCCGCGACCCAACCATCGCGTCAAAGAATTGGGTCTATCGCCAGTACGATCACACCGTGCGCACCGGCACTGTCGTGAAGCCGGGATCGGATGCTGCGGTCTTCTTCGTCCGGTACGCGAATAAAATTCTCGCCGCGACGACCGATTGCAATTCGCTCTATTGCCGGCTCGATCCGCGCGAAGGCGGCAAAATTGCAGTTGCTGAAGCCGCGCGCAATCTCACTTGTTCTGGTGCGAAACCGCTGGCCATCACCGACAACTTGAACTTCGGCAATCCATATAAGCCGGAGAACTTTTGGCAATTGCGCGAAGCGGTCGAAGGAATTGCCGAAGCCTGCCGGACTTTTGGCACGCCGGTAACGGGCGGAAATGTCTCTCTATATAATGAGAGCCCGGCCGGAGTTGTCGATCCGACACCCACCGTCGCCATGGTCGGCTTGATCGATAGGGAAGAGCACATCACCACGCAATGGTTCAAGGACGCTGGCGACACGATCATTCTGGTTGGTGCTGTAGGCGGGGTCGGCGACCCCGGCTATAGTTTGGGCGGCTCACAGTTCCTGAGAGTCTGCTACGGGCGCACCGAAGGCCCGCCCCCACGTGTCGATCTTGCGCGCGAAATCAAAATTCAAAACGCTCTGCGCGATTTAATTCGCAAAGGCTTGGTCAAAAGCGCGCACGATTGCAGCGAAGGCGGTCTGGCCGTTGCCTTTGCCGAATGTTGTTTCAACCCTGAAAAACTTTTCGGCGCGGACGTGGATATTTCAGACCTGCGCACTACGGGAGATGAAACCCTCCAGGCGCAAGAGAACCTGTTTAATGAATCGCAGTCCCGAATCGTGATTAGCGTTGATCCGGCGAACGCTGACAAAATCTACGAGACGTTAAAAGCGCAGGCATTGCCATGCATGATACTTGGCTCCGTTACAACAAATAAGCTCGTCGAGCTGGTCATTAGCGCCAACGGCCCCGAGTATCGCTGGCCGGTCAGCGATCTTTACGATGATTGGTTCAACGCCATCCGGCGTGCGGTCGCGAGCGATTCCGCGACGGAACGCATCCCCAGCTTGTGAAGCACGATCCAAATGTAATTTTCGGGGGTTCGATTCCCGCGAACTACGATCGCTATTTGGGTCCGGCCCTTTTCGAGCCGTTCGCAAAGGACATGGCCGCGCGTTTGAAGCACGAGCAGCCCAAGAACGTCCTTGAGATCGCCTGCGGGACAGGCATTCTCACACGTCGGCTACGCGACAGCCTCGCCCCGGCGGTGCGACTTGTCGCCACGGATCTGAACCCCGGAATGCTAGCCTTTGCACAGAGCAAATTTAGCGAAAATGAGAACCTAGAATGGCAAGAGGCCGACGCTGGAGCGCTTCCGTTTGATGACGGCTCATTCGACGTAGTCGTTTGCCAGTTTGGCTTGATGTTTGTTCCCGACAAGGAATCCGTAATGCGCGAATGTCATCGGATTCTCAGCTCCCCAGGCGTGTTTCTCTTTAACGTTTGGGACTCGATCGAGCGGAATCCCTTTGGGCAAATCGCTCATAGAACGATCGCTTCTTTTTTTGAGCATGATCCGCCAAATTTTTATGAGCTGCCGTTTGGCTTTTACGATGCCGATTTAATTCGAGGGTTATTGGAAAGAGCAGGGTTTAAAGCAATTTCGGCATCGCTTGTCAGACTGCCGTGCCTTAGCTCATCAGCTGCGGAGTTCGCGATTGGCTTGGTTCGCGGGAATCCTGTTTCAACGGCAATTCAAGAGCGTGGCGTAGAAATAGACGACATAATAAAGGCTGTGGCGCGAGAAATTGCCCAGCGCTATGGCGCGGCTCCGGTCGAAAGCACGATGCAGGCGTTTGTGTGGCGCGCTGTGCATGAATGATTTCTTGCCTCGGTCGGGCGCAATGTTGTGCAATCTGGAACCATTCGTTGAACGTCGCCTGATTTGGTGAATTATTTAGTGTGATCTCTCCAGACAACTCCAAAAATCCTTCGCGAGCGGGGATCGACATCGTCGAGCCTACCGAAGCCGAAGCTTTCCCGCACCACGAATGCGGACTCTTCGGCGTGTTCGGTCATCCCAACGCGGCGGTGCTGACTTACTACGGACTTTTCGCCCTCCAGCACCGCGGGCAGGAGAGCGCAGGCATAGTGACCAGCAACGGGCCGGGCACGACATTTCGCGTTCACAAAGATATGGGGCTGGTCTCGCAAGTTTTCGGCCGGGAAGAACTGGCAAGGTTGAAAGGCACCCGCGCGGTCGGGCACACGCGTTATTCGACGACCGGCTCGAGCACGCCGAAAAACGCGCAACCCTTCGTGGTGGATTGCGTCCGCGGGCAGATGGCAATCGCGCACAATGGCAACTTGATCAACGCGGATCTTTTGCGCGACGAGCTGGAGCGAAAAGGTTCGATTTTTCAGACCACCGCCGATAGCGAAATCATCCTGCATCTCCTGGCCCAACCTTCCGAAAACGGCGGTAACGTCCTGGCGGCATTGCGCCGGATCGAGGGCGCGTTCTCGCTCCTCATCATGAGCGAGCGTGAACTAATCGCGGTGCGCGATCCATTTGGCTGGCGGCCGCTCTCGCTGGGAAAACTGGACGGCGCTTACGTGCTCGCTTCCGAGACATGCGCATTCGATCTTATCCACGCCGAGTTTATTCGCGAAATCGAGCCGGGCGAGGTGTTGATCATCGATGAAAGCGGCTTGCGCTCCGAGCACCCGTTCCCACCGCAGCAGCCAGCCTTCTGCATGTTCGAGTACGTTTATTTCGCGCGCCCTGACAGTATCATCGGCGGCGTGAACGTCGGCAAAATCCGGACGGAAATGGGACGTGAACTGGCCCGTAAGTTCCCGGTCGATGCAGACATCGTTGTGCCGGTACCCGACTCCGGAAATTATGCGGCGCTTGGTTTTGCCCACGAGCTGAACATTCCCTATCAGCACGCCTTTGTGCGCAATCACTACATCGGCCGCTCATTTTTGCAGCCCAGCCAGCTCATCCGGGATTTCGATGTGCGGGTGAAATTAAACCTGATCAAGGAAATGGTCGCCGGAAAGCGCGTGGTGGTTGTCGATGATTCGATTGTGCGCGGCACAACAGCGCGTGCGCGAGTGGTAAACTTGCGCGAGGCCGGCGCCAAGGAAGTGCACATGCGGGTGAGCTGTCCACCCCATCGCTTCGCCTGCCATTACGGCATCGATTTTCCCGATCCGGAAAAGTTGATCGCGAACCGGATGTCGATAGAACAAATCTGCGAATATCTCGGCGTGGACAGTCTCGGTTATCTCGATGTTGAAGGCATGGTGCGCGCCACGGGAAAACCGGTGAACGAATTCTGCCTCGCCTGTTTCAACGGCAATTATCCCCTGCCCGTCGATCCCGCGCTCGACAAATTCATCATGGAAAAGCGCGAACAACGGGCGAAAGCGCTCGCCGATCAGGAAACGCATCCGACTCTCTTCGCGGATTTGAAATAAACCGCGGATCACGCGGATGGCGCGGATTTTTGTAGCGGAAGGCGTTGCCTTCCCGAGGGAAGCTGACAGCTTCCCCTACAGAATCGGAGAATGAAATCTGTGGACAGAAAGACAAAGGCTTACGCATCCGCGGGCGTCGATGTCGATCTTGGCAACCAGCTCAAGCGCAATATCCAGCAACTCGCTAGGCGAACGCACCGTGCCGGCGTACTTGGGAAAATCGGCGGCTTCGGCGGTTTGTTTCGGGCGCGGTTTCGCGACATGCGCGAGCCGGTGCTGGTCGCCAGCATCGATGGCGTGGGCACGAAATTGAAAATCGCTTTCGCGACGAACAGGCACGACACCGTCAGCGCCGACTTGGTGAATCACTGCGTGAACGACATCGCCGTGCTCGGCGCCCGGCCGCTTTTCTTTCTCGATTACATCGGCTGCGAAAAACTTGAGGCGCGCGTTTTCGATCAACTGCTGCGCGGATTTTCGCGCGCCTGCCGATCCGCTGGCTGCGCGTTGATTGGCGGTGAAACCGCACAAATGCCAGGGATCTATCGCAAAGGCGAGTACGATCTGGCCGGTTGCATCGTCGGCGTGGTCGATCACGAGAAGATCATCGATGGCCGCAAAATCAAACCGGGCGACACGATTCTCGGCCTTCGGTCGAATGGTTTACACACAAACGGCTACTCGCTCGCACGAAAAATTTTGTTCGGGAAGATGCGCCTGAAAGTGAGGTCGCGCCTCCCAGGATCGAGGCTCATGGTGGGTGAAGAACTTTTGCGCGTGCACAAAAATTATCAGCCACTGCTCGCAAAAGTTCCCGTCGGCATGATCAAAGGTCTCGCCCACATCACCGGCGGCGGATTGATCGATAATCTGCCGCGTGTCCTGCCGAAAAACTGTGACGCGGTAATCGAGACGAAGCGTTGGCGTGTGCCGCGCATCTTCCAAATCTTGCAGCGAAACGGCGATGTCGATCCAGAGGAGATGTATCAGGTCTTCAACATGGGGATTGGAATGGTGGCAATGGTTTCCGCGCGCGACGCAGCCAAAGTCATGTCGATGTTGAAAGCGAAACAAATTGGCCGCATCGAGAAAGGCACGGGCCGAACACGTCTTTTGTTTTGACCGCGGATTGCCAGAGCGGCGAAGCCGCAACCGAAGATATTTAACCACGAATTACACTGATCATGCGGATAATGCGGAATACGGGCTTAGAGTCTGTGCAGCCAAACCGTAAGGCTTCCGTGCTGCTTGGCACTGTCACAGGCCGCGGCGTGCTTCCGCAAGAATCACTTAGTTTGTCCACCAAATACGCGAAATGACGCGAAAAAAACGGGAAACAGGAACCATTAAACCTTTCGTGTTTTTCGTGGGCACATATTCCTCGCCTGCAAAAAGTTTGCGCAAGCTGCGAGAACTTTCGTCGATAGCAGTGCGGATGTCGCCGATTGCGCAGATTCTTTTTGTACCTATCCGTGTACATTCGTGGGATCCGCGGTTGGTTTGAATCGACAATGGAAAAGCGGCGACTTGGCAAAACAGACATGGATGTCTCCGTGCTTGGTTTCGGCGGGGCCGAGATTGGTTTCGAAAACGCATCGCCGGACGGGGTTGAGAAATTGTTGAAAGGCGCGCTCGATGCCGGCCTCAATGTCATCGACACGGGGGAATGCTACCGCGACAGCGAAGAATTAATTGGCCGGGCGGTGAGCGATCGGCGGGAAGATTTTTATCTTCTTACTAAATGCGGTCATCCCCACGGGATGGAAAGCAGCGCGAATTGGTCGCAGGCTTCGCTTCTGGAAAGCATCGAGCGCAGTTTGCGCCGTTTGAAAACCAACCGGCTCGATATCGTGCATCTGCACAGCTGCTCGGAATCGGATTTGCGCAAAGGTGAAGCGATCACGGCGCTGCAAACGGCGCGCGAACGCGGTTACACGCGCTACATCGGCTACAGCGGCGACAGTCGCGCGGCGCACTTTGCGGTGGAATGCGGTGCGTTAGATACGCTGCAAATTTCCATCAATATCGCCGATCAGGAGGCGATTGACTTGACCGTGCCACTGGCGCACAAAAAACAAATGGGGGTAATCGCCAAACGGCCGATTGCAAACGCAGCGTGGAAAACCGGCCATAGGCCGGCAAACTCCTATCATCACGAATATTGGGAGCGATCGCGGAAACTGAATTACGATTTCCTGCGCAATGCCGATTTCGAAAAAACGATCTCCGTCGCGTTGCGTTTTGCATTAAGCGTCCCTGGCGTGCACACCGCGATTGTCGGTACGACAAAACCGGAACGGTGGCAGCAAAATGCCAGGTTGCTCGAGGCGGGACCGCTGAGCGAGGCGGAGTTCGCGGCAATTCGCCACCGCTGGGAAGAATACGCGCCGCGCACCTGGATCGGACAAATATGAAACAACGCAAACTTGGACGTGGCGGTCCGATAGCTGGGTATCGCGTTTTTGGACACCGCAGATATGTATGGCCCGCACACGACCACCGACTACGAGACAACTGACAACTGACTATGCTGACCAGCGCATCAGCCCGATCGCTATCAGACTCGTTACGGTCGCAACCACTTTGCTGAGTTTTCCGGCTTCTTTCTCGACCGCCCGAATAAGACCGTGTAAACAGGCAAAGACGAACTTCGTTTGGTCGCGCAGAGCGTCAGCTTCTTCCAATGACAAATAATCAAGTCGCCGCGCGAGGTGGATAAAATATTGGGTCTCCGACAACGAACCGCGCGCGATATAGAGGAAGTGTAGATAGTCTTTTTTACTCTCTCGCGAGGCTCCCTCGACGATGTTCGCCGGAACTGAATAAGAAGCCCGGCGTAATTGGCTCGTTAGCCCGTATATCTCTTCTTTGGGAAACGATCGCGTGCGTTCATAAACTGCAACGGTCAAATCATCGGCCAGTCTCCAAGCTTCAATTTTCGTATAGTCTCTCATAGTGTTTAGTCCGTTGTCTTGTGGTCGGTGGTCTTGTGGTCTCGGCCGTCGGGCCGTCTTGGCACCATCGCGGAGGCCAGCATCGTCTGCACGATCTCGCCGCGTTGGTTTGTCGTCACATTGCGCAGGCGAATGATTCCGTAGTTCGGTTTCGAGCGCGATGGCCGCAGATCGACAATCTCGGTTTCGACCACTAATGTATCACCCGGTCGCACCGCGTTGGGCCAGCGCAACTCATCGACACCGAGTCCGATCGCGCCTTCGGCAAAATTCAGCGTTCGCACAAACAAACGCATGGTAATCGCTGCCGTATACCAGCCGCTCGCGATCAAACCTTTGAAAATCGTTCGCTCTGCACTTTTCCGGTCCAGGTGGAACATCTGCGGATCAAATTTGTATGCGAACTCGACCACTTGTTTTTCCGTTACCTCGAACCGGTCGGATTTAAAACCGTCGCCCGCTTTCAAATCGTCGAAGTAATGCTCCTTCATCTAAAACCTCGTGCTCCATTCATGACGCATCGCCCGAGATTGGCAATCGTAAAAGAACGTCTCACGCTGGAAACAGAAACGCGCCGGTAGTTGCGCCTCCTCACTATTCACTATTCAGCGCGGGCGGTTAGCTCAGTGGTAGAGCATCTCATTTACACCAATATCCTAACAAATGCGCTCACTTCTTCTTACGAGCTCTTATCTGCTCCACCGAAGGTAAATCGGAGATTGAAGGATTGTCTTACGTTGTCTCAAATGCGCTGAAAAAACTTCGTCAGTGTAAAAAGCAGTGTAAAAAGCAAACCGCCAGTTTTATCGACGGCGAGAATGACGCCAGAAAGGGCTGCAATGTCTACAGATAATCTCTTCCGGTTTGACTTGCTCCGCACAGAAAGGGCATTTTCGAGAATTTCCAGCCGTGAGCGCCGCGATGAGCCATCCGATCGGCCCAAGCAAGATTGAGACAGTGATCGAGCTGCCGATCCCATTCTTCTGTTTGCCGATGAGGTAACCAACGATGGCGTTAACGAAGAGCCAGAAAATGATCCATTCCATGTGCTAGGCCGCTTTTCTTAGCTTGAGTCGTGCCGCGTAACGAGACGTTCCAAGACTTTGTTCGAACCGTGTTGATCGCTGGCCGTTCGACTCGCGAGATTCGTTGCGGCGGTTCCTGCGCGATCCTGGCCGCAGCAATCAAGATCGACGTTGAGCGATCACATCCCACTCGCCGCCTCGACCGGACGGCGTCGGCCAACGAGCGGAGGTTATCTGATTAGGTTTCTCTTCTCTGTCGCTTCTTCAGGTTCAGCGTTTCGAGTGCTCAATTGATCAATCGATCCGTGATCGTAAATGCGATGACGTAGCAGACGAAGATCGCCCCGCCGCTCCCCAGTCCGCTGATGATCGCGACGCGCCATGAGTTGCAGCGAAGTGTCCGCGCCGACACAGCCAAGGCGAAAGCGATCCCGAGTTCACCGAGAATGATGTAATGCGGCGTATAGGAAATCATTCGGCAGTTGCTGTATTGCCACCAATGAATTCTTCGCGCCATCTCCTCGTAGAAAGGAATGTTGATTGCCCCGAGCATCGCGGCGCCGAGCAGACCAGCGCGACCGAACCGTTCCCAAAGACGCAAGCCAATGTAGCCGAATTGCACGGCGATAACTTCCCATGCCAGCGGCATCCAAATCGGCGATCGCCAAAGCATCGGTCCACCGCCGATTGAGTAATCCAGTGTCCGTGTGTAATCGACCAGCCACGCGTCTGCCGGCAGTTCGGCCAAGCCGACGGCAAGGCCGAACAGTATGAGACGCGCGAGGAGTGCATCGCGCCGAAAAATGACGAACCCAACGAGCAAAGAATTGTCGATGAAATTGAGGGCCAAGCCGGTACGCCAATCAGACCAGGGAGCGAATGTGAGGAGCGAAACCGCCAGCACATTGATCGCGACGGTCGTCAGGACAACCCTAAGCCGGGCTCGCTCCAATGGATCGATCGATGGTTCGATCATTGTGTCGTCACGCGCAGCCATCGGTCGGCCGCGTTTGACTAAAACTCCACGCCCGTTGTCAATTCAAATAAGTGCGCGGTAACAAGGACTGATGCGTCAGAATATTCGCCGTCGAGTAATATGCTTCGACCGACGTGTTGTTTTGCCGGCAGACTCCATTGCCAGACAAGGTCGGCGTGATAGCGCCCTTTTTTGTAACCGACACCGGCCGAAACCTTATGATCGAAGATGGCAGCGGTCAGCGGTGTCATCGTCTGTGGTGGAACGGCGCTGCGCGCGTAAGTGTATCCCGCGCGCGCGGTGAAGCCTCCGCCGATCACATATTCAGCGCCGGTCCGATAAACCCATTGATCACGCCAACGCAGCGGCGCGATATCGGTCATCGAATCGGAGCCCACGACTCCGTTAATGGCGGCATTGCTGCCGTTACTAAGATGGATGTTCAATTCATCGAACGCATCGGCCCAATTGATCCAATCGACGCCGGCAACGAAACGCAGGCGATTCAGTGCCTGCCATTCCCCGCCAACCGAAGCGATTTGCGGCAACTCTGTTCGCACCTCGGCGTTGTAAGTAAAATTGGGGTTAACCATGGAGAAAGGCGGACCCAACGCTTTCAGTTGTGCGGAAGCATTGCCTGAAGCAGTCCCATCTGTATGAATGACAACGCGCGGCCGATAGCTTGCGCCCAATGTGATCTTCGAGGTAGGCCGGATCTGAACTCCGAAGTCGTAGCAGGGAGCGACCCCGTCCGTATTAAGATCGAGCAACGTTTTAAATCCGGCGAGCACCGGCTGGCTCTGGAAAATGTAGGGGGCGAAGAGGGCATTCTGGTTATAGGTGAAGCCCACGCTTGCGCCGAGCGAGAGCCAATGCGCCGGTTCGATCGCAGCGCCGAAGCTCGTCCGCAATGCCAAAATCCTTGACCGGTTCTTTTGCTCGCCATACGTCGTCGTCCCGCCCAAGCCGCCCAAGGCATCGCGATAACGCCAATTGGCATCTAACATCATTTCGGGAATGACGCCGATGCCGAACGTTATTGGAAAGTTGCGCGGCCCGGGAATCGCTAAACCGGCGGCCGGAATGAGCGCTGCGTTGCTCCGCAAATGCGCAAGCTCGCCATCGTCGCGAGCGAACTCGCCTCTGAGAAAAGCGCCCCCAGCGCTGATCTCCAGTTCGGGTCGCAACGTCCCAGAAAGGGCCGCTGGATTCGAATCCATGGCCGCGATAGCGCTGCCCGTTTGCGCGGCCTCCTCTCCACCGAGGGCCATGGAACGAGCATCCGCGCCGTCGAGAAAAAGGCCGGCTGCGTTTGCCGCAGATATATTAAGAAGAAGGCCGCCCGCGGCGAGGATTGCCAGCCAGGCTCGACCATTGGCGGTGGAATGAACGGTAACCATGGCGACCCTTCCAAGCAATCGCCGCGCCTAACGAGCGTCGGTTTTATAAGCAGCCGACTTTGATTCGTTTTTCCATATTCAAACAGCCGCCGTATCCAGGCTGGAAGCCACGTCGCCATCGGGGGATCCAGCGTTCCAGACCGGCAAACGAACGACAAATCTCGCCCCACTTCCGAGCACGCTGCGACATTCCACCGAACCTGACATTGCCTCAGCCAACTTCTTTACAATGGAAAGCCCCAAACCGGTTGACGATTCCCCACCGGTCGGGCGCGCGGTAAGACGCGTGAATTTGCCGAACAATTTCTTCTGATCTTGCTCGCTGATTCCCGGTCCCTGGTCTTTCACGCCGACAAGCACGTCGTCTTTTTCCGCCCACGTTTCCACGAGCACGGTCGTGTCAGGCGGGGAATACTTGATCGCGTTCGACATCAGATTGTCGAGAATTTGCACAGTCGTGCTTTGGTCCGCCCTCGCACACAATCCCGGTGCGGTGTGAACCGAGATCGCAATCTGTTTTCGCGTCGCGCCGAGTTGATTATGCTCCACACTTTCTGCCACAAGTGCGTTCAATTCACAGCGTTCAATCTTACAGCTGAAATGCCCTTCCTCGATCGCGTTGGAATCGAGAAGATTGACGATCAGGTCTCTCATGCGCGTGCCGGCCGAATAGATCTCTTTGCTCATCTTAGCGACATCCGCCGGTTCCTCGCTGCTCCCTAAGAAGTCGGCATAGCCGATGATCGTGCTTAGAGGATTTCTCAAATCGTGTGCGGCGATGC
>JBAQJG010000728.1:0-4463 GCA_049300145.1 Chthoniobacterales bacterium
GTCGATACCGGCCCGGCTGTGGTCAGCTGCAAATCGGCGCGATATTGCGGGCGCACTGCCGCGCAGAAAAAAGCCATCGTAATTGACCGTTTTTTTGAAACGAAGCGGCAAGCGCTGGCTTGGGCACAGGCCCACCCGCGCTTCATGACGGTGCGAGTTATTCCGCCCGGTTCTCGCTCCGAACCGAAAGCGCCTTGACAGACGAGCGCCAAAAGTGTCGCACAAACAAATGCTCCACGCACAATCGTTCGTCGCGAAACGGATCAACCGGTTGCAATAGCGCTCTCGATGTTGCCGATCTTGCGTTGCGCGCCGCGCAGAACGTAGCGAGTCGCCGTTCAAAACGCGGAAACTAATTCGATCATTTGTTGTCGCTGCTTTGCGGTCGGAAGGCGGCCGCTTCCCGCCTCCATGTTGTCCTGCAAATGCCGCAAATTATCCGTGGCGGGTATTGCACAGGTGACCGCCGGATGCGCCACGATCCATTTCAAGAAAAACTGCGCCCAGGATCGACAATCGAACTCGGCCGCCCAATCGGGCAACACTTTCGCCCGGACGCGAGCGAAGATATCGCCGCCGCCAAATGGGCGATTGATGATGACAGCGACGCCACGCTCCTGCGCGAGCGGCAGAATTTTCTCCTCCGCCTCGCGCTCCATGATGGAATAATTGATGTGAAGAAAATCGAGCTTTTCGCTCCGCAGAATCTTTTCTACTTCGCCGAACGCGCCGGAATCGTAATGCGTGATGCCGATATAGCGAAAGCGACCTTGCGCTTTCCAATCGCGCATCGTCGCCAGTTGCGTCGCAACGTCGACCAGGTTGTGCACCTGCATTAAATCGATGCGTTTCGTTCGTAAGCGCGCGAACGAGCGTTCCATCGAGTCAATTCCAGCTTGCTTGCCGCGTGTCCAGACCTTCGTGGCTAGAAAAAGTTTTTCGTGGAGCGCAAGCTTCGTCGCCAGCGCTCCGATCACTTCCTCGGAGCGTCCATACATCGGCGAGGAATCGATAACACGCGCGCGCATTTTCACGAATAGCGAAAGAACATCGCTGAGTTGCTTGTCATTTTCCGGCGTAAGGTAGACATCGAACACTTTCCATGTGCCGAGTCCGATGACAGGAAGTTTTTCACCTGAAGCGGGGATGGAGCGCATCAGCATCGCTGATGATTCGCTTTTCGTCTGCGCGCGTGATGTGCTGATTGGAAGAAGCAACCCGGCCGTGGTCGCGCCGATCAACTTCGCCGCGTCACGACGCGTTATCTGGTTCATGTTGAACAAAACAATAAACCTGCGTTCGTAATCGCGAAACATTGAATACGACTCGCCGCCAATTCATCAGAGTCTCCGCTGCTGCTGGCGCGAGCGCCGCCCTCGGCGCGAGATCGACAACTTTGTTCGCGGAAAAACCGGTGAAACCTTTGCGCATTCTCATTCTCGGCGGCACCGGATTCACCGGACCGGCTCAGGTTCGTTACGCACTCGGCCGCGGGCACAAAGTGACGACATTCAATCGGGGAAAAACGCATCCCGGCGAATTGCCGAGCGAAGTGGAGCAACTGGTCGGCGATCGCAACGGAAAGCTCGACGCCTTGAAAGATCGACAATGGGATGTTGCAATCGATAACCCGACGACGCTGCCGGCTTGGGTGCGTGACGCCGCGCAGATTCTCAAGGGAAACGTCGATCGCTATGTGTTCATCTCGACGATTTCCGTTTACGCCGACACAAGCAAAGGTGTCGATGAAAGCGCACCGCTTCAGAAATACGAAGGTGCCGATGCATTCAAAGAGACGCTCGAGGCGATGCGGGCATCCGGCTACAAGACCTACGGACCACTCAAGGCTTTATCAGAAAAAGAGGCGGGGAAATGGTTTCCGGGAAAGGTGCTGATCATTCGACCGGGATTAATTGTCGGGCCGGGTGACGAGACCGACCGTTTCACTTATTGGCCGGTGCGAATTGAGCGCGGCGGCGAGGTGCTTGCGCCCGGGGCGCCTACCGACCCGGTGCAATTTATCGACGCACGCGATCTCGCGGAGTGGACGATCCGAATGGTCGAAAGCCGCGAAACGGGAACTTACAATGCCACCGGTCCGGCCAAGCCGCTCGGGATCGGAAACATGCTCGGCAAAATTAAAGCCGCGCTAAGCGCGAACGCGAATTTCACGTGGGCGAATGCCGAGTTTCTCAAAGAACAGAAGGTTCAGGCCTGGTCGGATATGCCGGTTTGGGCAGGTGACGAACTCGGATTGGCGCGAACAAAGATTAGTGGCGCTTTAACGAAAGGTCTAACATTCCGTCCACTCGCCGACACGGCGCGCGACACGCTCGCCTGGTTCAAATCGCAATCGCAAGATCGGCAATCGCACTTGAAAGCGGGTCTCGCGCCAGAGCGCGAAGCCGAAGTGCTCGCTGCCTGGCACAAGCAAATTGGAATGACGAAATCCGGATGACGAATTACGAAGCCCGAATAAATGGCGGCGATTCCGTTTCGTCATTTGGATTTGTCAGTCCCTCGTCATTCGTCATTCTGAATCTTCGATGAGGCGTGTCCTCGAAAAAGTCGTCGATGTTCGCGCGCAGGAACTTCGCGCTCTCGGGCTCGCGTTTGTTTTTAACTTCGTTGTTCTCGGGAGTTATTATGTCGTCCGGCCGATCCGCGACAATATCGGCGCCGAGGGCGGGCTCGAGAATCTTTCATGGATGTTCACCGGCACACTGGTCGCGATGCTGATCGCAAACACGCTCTTCTCGGCGATCGTCGCGCGGATGTCACGCCGGCGTTTCATCCCGATCGCCTACCGGTTTTTTATCGCAAACCTCGTTCTTTTTTACCTGCTGATGCGCACGCTCACGGCTGCGCAGAATGTGTGGGTCGGCCGCGCTTTCTACGTTTGGGTAAGCGTGTTCAATCTTTTTATCGTCACGGTCTTCTGGGCGTTCATGACCGATGTCTTCAACAGCGACCAGGGGAAACGGCTTTTCGGTTTCATCAGCGTGGGCGGCACACTTGGCGGAATTGTCGGCGCGACTATTACTGCGTCGCTGGTTCGGAAAATCGGGACACTCAATCTGCTTTTTGTTTCGGCTGTCATGCTCGAGTTAGGCGCTTGGTGCGTCCGATTTTTCCCGGCGGAGTTTAAAGGCCGGCATCGCGACGCAACCTCGGATAAAGCAAAAACGGACGAAGCGCTCACCGATGCCGAAGTTTCACAAGAACCGCCCGAAGATTTGAGCCGTGCTGGCAGCGGCGATGCCGAGAAACCGATCGGTGGCGGGATCATTTCGGGAATCTCACATGTGTTTCGCTCGCCTTACTTGCTGGGCATTTGCGCCTTTATGTTGCTGCACACCATCACCTCGACGCTCGTCTATTTTCAACAGGCCGACATTACCGCGCACCAGTTCCACGAGCGCGCGGCGCGCACCGCGTTTTTTGCGCAGATCGATCTTTCGGTAAACCTGCTCACCATTGGCGTGCAGCTCTTTCTTACTGGCCGATTACTGAAATGGTTTGGTGTCGGCCTCACCCTGGCGTTTTTGCCGGCACTGAGCATGATCGGCTTCCTTGCTATGGGCTTTGTACCGGTGCTCGCGCTGCTCGCGATTTTCCAAACGCTGCGGCGAGCTGGCAATTTCGCCGTTACGCGTCCGGCACGTGAAGTCCTCTTCACCGTATTGCGGCGGGAGGACAAATACAAAGCCAAGAGCTTCATCGACACGTTCGTTTACCGCGCCGGGGACCAGATCGGTGCGTGGTCATATCCCCTACTAACCTGGCTCGGTCTCGGTCTGACCGGCATCTCGTTTGTCGCCGCTCCCCTCGCTGCACTCTGGTGGGGCCTCAGCCTTTGGCTGGGGAGAAAACAAGGCATATTCGCTCGCGCACAACAGCACGCCGATACCTCGGACATCAGCAACATCGCTGCCCCGTTCGACAAACCATCCACTGCCTAGCGAATGATCGAGAGCTGACCCGACTCGTCGCTCTAGCAGCTGAAGGGGGGTTATGACTTGGCGTAAACGCCAAGCAGCGGCCGCGGCGACGGCTTCTTCGAGCGAAAATCGCTCACGAAACCCGCTTTCGTGCGGATCTCGACGTGACCCGCCGCACGCTTGGCGCCGTAAACGAGCACCGCGCCCACCGGTGCCGCGAACGGATCGCGCACTGCGAGTTTCTTGAATCCGTAATTGCTAACCAGTTCTTGCCCAGCCTCTTTCGCAAGTTCACTTTTCGGACGCGAATTCACCACGCCGGCGGCGACCAGCGCCTCTTTCACGTAATGCCAGCATTGCGAGCCCGAGTGCGCGTGTGCGCGTTCCTCCGCGATCGTCGCGGCGCGGCACAGCTTCGGATCGATCTTCGGATCGACCTTCGCCAGTGGGTAAACGATCTTCTTCGGCTGATATTGGGTGACGATCTCGGCCGACTGTGTTTTTCCTTGTGCGTCTTTGAAG
>JBAQJG010000729.1:0-6444 GCA_049300145.1 Chthoniobacterales bacterium
GCTGCTGAGAAAGCGGTACCGGAATCAAAAGAATGAAAATTTTTCTCTGCCTTTGCGTTTTGCTTGTCGCCACCGCGGCGCGAGCTGAAAAACTTTCGCTGGTCGGCGCAACCGTGATCAACCCAGCCGAGGGCAAAGTGCTGCCGAACGCGACCATCGTGATCAATGGCGACAAGATTGAAGCGGTTGTCATGGGTAAGCAGAACGCAGCGGCGCTCGGCAAGCAGATCGATTGCAAAGGCAAATTCATTCTGCCCGGCTACATCGACACCCACATCCATTTCTTTCAATCGGCCGATTTGTTCACACGGCCGGACGGCGCGGATTTAAACAGCGTCCGTCCTTACAAAGACGAGGTCGCATGGATCAAGTCGCACCTAAATGACGTCTTCGCGCGATACATTCGCTGCGGGATTACGAGCGTGGTCGATGTGGGCGGACCGATGTGGAATTTCGAAGTCCGCAAAACGGCAAACTCGACCGCGAAGGCGCCACGCGTCGCAGTCGCCGGCCCGCTAATTTCCAGTGTTTCCCGCGAGAAACTCGACTTGGGCGATCCGCCCATCGTCAAGATCGACAATCCCGATCAAGCACGCGAATTCGTGCGCAAACTCGCCGCGCAAAATCCTGATCTGGTCAAGATTTGGTACATTGTGGACAAAGATCATCCGGTTGACAGTTTCCGGCCTATCGTTCGCGCGACGGTTGTGGAAAGTCACGCGCACAAAATTCGCGTCGCGGTGCACGCGACCGAATTGGAAACGGCGCGGGCAGCAGTTGAAGAAGGCGCGGACATTCTTGTCCACAGCGTCGTCGATAAACCGGTCGATGACGCGTTTGTGAAGTTGTTGAAAGATCGACACATCATTCTGTGCCCGACGCTGGTCGTGTTCGAGCGCTACGGGCGGACTTTTTCGCATCAGTTGAATCTGACACCGGAAGAAAAGGCGTGGGGTAATCCGGAAGTGATCGCATCGCTCGACGTCACGAAAATTCCGCAGGACAAATTGCCCGATCGGATCAAGAGCGCACTGGCGAAACCGGATGAGGCACTGGATCGCATCAAAAAAACTTACGATGTCGCGCTGCCGAATTTGAAAAAGCTGCAAGACGCCGGCGTGACCATCGCCGCCGGCACTGATGCCGGAAACATCGGGACAATTCACGGCCCCGCGCTGTTCCGTGAATTTCAGCTAATGAAAGAGGCGGGCCTCACCCCGATGCAAATCTTGCAATGCGCCACCGCGAACGCCGCCAAACTTTTCGGCGGCGACACCGGCGCACATATCGGCTCCATCGAGAAAGGCAACTTCGCCGATCTTGTCATCTTGAAATCAAACCCGCTCGACGACATCAAGAACGCTTCGGATATCGATAGGACGGTGAAGAATGGCGTTGTCTACACCGCGGATTCGATCGTTCACTGATTTAGCATCAAGTGAGCACTCCATTCCGTTGAAATCCATTGCGTAAACCGCGGCCTTACGCGTTCTTGCCTTGTCATGAAAATGAATCGCTTCCTTTTTCCAATCAGCGCAGCGTGCGCGCTTTGGTTAATCAATCTGTCCGCCGCCGAACCGAGCATTCCGCAAACGCCGAAAAAGCCGGTGACGGACGAGTATCAAGGCGTCAAAGTCGAAGACGATTACCAATGGCTGGAGAAGGATGATGATCCAGAGGTAAAGGCGTGGTCGGACGCGGAGAATAAACGGACGCGCGCCTATATCGACAAGTTACCGGACCGAGCCGCGATCGAGAAACAATTGACCGATTGGTACGCGAAAACTTCGCCGAGCTATTCCGAGCTCGCCGCGCGGCCGGGTGTTTTGTTCGCGATGAAATTTCAGCCACCCAAGCAACAACAAATGCTGGTGACGCTCGCCTCAGCGGACAATCTGAAATCGGAAAAGATGGTGCTCGATCCGAACGCGCTCGACGTCAAAGGCACGACCGCGATTGATTGGTTCGCGCCCTCGCGCGATGGCAAATATGTCGCGATCTCAATTTCACAAGGTGGGAGCGAGGATGGGACGCTTCACATCTATGAAACCGCTACAGGAAAAGCGATGCCCGATTCGATTGGGCATGTGCAATATCCAACCGCCGGGGGCAGCGCAGCCTGGAATGCGGACGGTACTGGAATTTATTACACGCGCTTCCCACGCAAAGGCGAGCGGCCCGACGCCGACCTGAATTTTTATCAGCAGATTTATTTTCATAGGCTCGGCACAGCCGACACGGAGGACACGTATTCGTTGGGCAAAGATTTTCCGCGCATTGCAGAGATCAAGCTGGAGGCGGCGCGCGACGGAAAATTCATTCTCGCTACCGTAGCGAACGGCGACGGCGGCGACTTTGCGCATTATCTGCTCGGACCAGAGGGCAGTTGGAAGCAAATCACGCAGTTCAGCGATCAAATCAAGGCGGCGCGCCTGGGCCGGGACAACGCACTCTATCTCCTGTCGCGGGCCGATGCTCCGCGGGGCAAGATTTTGCGGCTACCGCTTGATAATCCCGAGCTGGCGAACGCGACGGTGATTGTGCCGCCGGGCGACCCGGTCATCCAGTTCATGGCGCCGACGGCCAGCGCGCTTTACGTGGGCGATCTGCTCGGCGGGCCGTCCCAGATCCGGCGCTTTGGATTAGATGGCAAAAACGGGACGTTGATTCCGATTCCGAAAATCTCTGCCGTGTCCGAGATGGAATCGTTGGACGATAATTCGCTGCTCTTTCGCGACGTGAGCTACACCGAGCCGGCAGCATGGTTCAAAATCGCCGCAGGAAAGACGGAGCCGGTCAAGACGGCGCTGGTCAATACTTCGCCGGTTTCGTTTGCCGACATTGAAGTAACCCGGGAATTCGCCACTTCGAAAGGCGACACAGAAGTTCCGCTCAACATTGTTCGCCGCAAAGGGACGAAACCCGACGGCAACAATCCGACGCTCCTTTACGGATACGGCGGTTATGGCATTAGCATGACGCCCAGTTTTGATTTCACCCGCCGGCTCTGGTTCGATCGCGGCGGCGTATATGTAGTAGCAAATATCCGCGGCGGCGGCGAGTTCGGAGAGGATTGGCATAAGGCCGGCAACCTGACGAAAAAACAAAACGTGTTCGACGATTTCGCGGCGGCGGCCGAATACCTGATCAAACAGAAGTGGACGCGCCCCGATAAACTCGCACTCCTGGGCGGGAGCAATGGCGGTCTGCTTATGGGCGCGATGATCACGCAGCACCCCGACCTGATGCGCGCGGTCGTCTCAGCGGTCGGCATTTACGACATGCTACGAGTCGAGCTCGCGCCCAATGGCGCATTTAACGTCACCGAATTCGGCACGGTGAAAAATCCGGAGCAATTCAAGGCGCTTTACGCCTACTCGCCGTATCATAACGTCGTCGACGACACGAAGTATCCGTCGATTTTGATGATGACTGGGGCGAACGACGGGCGGGTCGCGCCCTACCATTCGCGCAAGATGGTGGCGCGCCTGGACGAAGCTAATAAATCCAGTAATCCAATTCTTTTACGCACCAGCTCAAGCGCCGGTCATGGAATCGGCACAGCCCTAAGCGAGCGAATCAAACAGCTCTCGGATCAGTACTCGTTCCTCTTCGCACAACTGGACATGCCCGCGAAGAAGTAACCCCGGCATCGTGACGGATTGGGTCGGCTGCCTCGCTTTCTCCGAAGCAGGGGAGGCGCGGCGCAGCATTAGCAAATTCGCTTGCCGATGCACCGCAGCGGATTGAATTTCTATTCCTATGGCAACGCACCCTACCCAATACGCGCATCCAGAAGCGCTGGTGGAAACCGATTGGCTGGAGAAACATCTCAAAGACGATGACATCCGGATCGTCGAGTCGAACGAAGACGTCCTGCTTTACGACACCGGGCATATTCCCGGCGCGGTGCACATTGATTGGCGGGCCGATCTCCAGGACAACGTAATCCGCGATTACATCAAGCCGGAGAAATTCGCGGAGTTATGTAGCCGCAATGGGATCACGCCCGACACGACCTGCATTTTTTACGGTGACAAGGCGAACTGGTGGGCCTGCTACGCGCTTTGGGCGTTCCGGTTGTTTGGACATGAGAAGGTGAAAATTCTCAACGGTGGTCGCGATAAATGGAAAGCGGAGCAGCGACCGATGACGCGCGACATTGCGAAATATCCGCGCACAAATTACCCAGTGCCGAAGAAGCGGTTCGACAAAGAAATTCGCGCCTTTGCCGATGAAGCGCTGGCGCAAAGCAAAGGCAAAAAGCCGCTGATCGACGTCCGCTCGCCCGGCGAATACAAAGGCGAGATCACGCATATGCCGGAGTATCCGCAGGAAGGCGTTCTGCGCGGCGGCCACATTCCCGGCGCGCAAAGCATGCCTTGGAAAACCGCGACGAACGACGACGGGACGTTCAAGCCCGCGCCGGACCTCGCGAAGATTTACCTGGATCAATGCGGGGTGACGCCTGGCACGGAAACGATCGTTTATTGCCGGATCGGGGAACGCTCAAGCCATACCTGGTTCGTCCTCACGTATCTGCTCGGCCTCAACAACGTGCGCAATTACGACGGCTCATGGACCGAATGGGGCAACAAAGTCGGCGCACCGATTGAAAAGGGCGCGTGATTCTTAACCGCAGATTACGCGGATAACACGGATTGAAACTGTAGCGGCGGCGCTCCATGAGCGCCCAAATGAAATGCGACGGTCATAGACCGCCGCTACAACCAAAACTCATCCGTTTAAATCCGCGTAATCCGCGGTAGATTCCTAGTGATTATCGATGTATCCGACCAGGCTCAACAAGATCGTCAATCTCTTCGATTCGCTCCCGGAAGATGAGCGGCGCGAAACGCTCGTCTCCTACGCGGACAACGCCAAGAAGCAGGAGCCGCGCACAGGCGAAACCTTTGATCTTATCGATGTACGCAAGGATGAAGAATGCATGGACACGGTCGGCGTTTATCTCCATGTCGATGAAAACGGCAAGGCGCACATTCGCATGACGCTCGGCCCGGAAGTGCAAACGCTCACCCGCTCAATGAGCGCCATTCTTTGCAAAGGACTCGAAGGCTGCACACCTCAGGAGATTCTCGATCTGCCGAGCGATTTCGTGACGCGCATCGTCGGCGCGGAACTCGTCCGCATTCGGAGCCAGACGATCTATTACGTGCTCACGCGCATCAAAAGCATCTGCAAGGTATATCTTGATCGGCAGCGCATGGCCGAGGTGGCGTAGGAAGACAGGCGTCCCGCCTGTCACGGCAGACGGGCCTCTGGCCGGTCTGCTTAAGAGAACTCGAGAGGCTCGCCACAGGACGAGTCCGTCCGATTGGCGGACTGGAAGCCTACTGCCATGACAGCCGGGGACGGACTTTCTTCCGAAGCGATAGCGTTTCTCGTGTGAAGTTCGGCTGATTTGATTTATCGTCCCCGCTGCGCAGATGCCGCGGAATAACGACTTAAAAAAAATCCTGCTCATCGGCTCCGGTCCAATCGTGATCGGGCAGGGCTGCGAATTTGATTATTCCGGCGTGCAAGCGTGTAAGGCGTTGCGCGAAGAAGATTATCAGGTCGTGCTCGTCAATTCGAACCCGGCGACCATCATGACCGACCCGGAATTCGCCGATCGCACTTATGTCGAGCCGATTACCGCCGAAGTGATCGAGGCGATCATCGAGCGCGAAAAACCGGATGCCCTTCTCCCGACCATGGGTGGTCAAACCGCGCTCAACGCCGCCATGGAACTTTATCGTAACGGCGCACTTGCGCGACACGGCGTGAAATTGATCGGCGCCAACGCGCAAGCCATTGCTAAAGGCGAAGATCGACAATTATTCAAAGAGGCGATGCTGCGGATCGGCCTCGAGGTGCCGCGCTCCGGCGTCGCGCGCTCGCTGGTCGATGTAAACCGCGTGGCCGGCGAGATCGGAACGTTTCCGCTAATCATTCGGCCGGCCTTCACCCTGGGCGGAATGGGCGGCGGCATCGCATACAACCGCGAAGAGCTGGATACGATCGCCGCGCGTGGTCTCGATTTATCGCCAGTCAACGAAGTGCTGATCGACGAATCCCTCGTCGGCTGGAAGGAATTCGAGATGGAAGTAATGCGCGATGGCGCGGACAATTGCGTGGTCGTTTGTTCGATCGAGAACTTCGATCCGATGGGCGTGCACACCGGCGACTCCATCACAGTCGCTCCCGTGCAAACGCTCACCGACAAGGAATATCAAATGATGCGCGACGCCTCTTTCGCGGTCATTCGTGAGATCGGCGTCGAGACCGGAGGGTCGAACATTCAATTCGCGGTGCATCCGGACAACGGACGAATGGTCGTGATCGAGATGAATCCGCGCGTTTCGCGTTCGAGCGCGCTCGCGTCGAAGGCGACCGGATTCCCGATCGCAAAAATCGCGGCCAAACTCGCGGTCGGTTACACGC
>JBAQJG010000730.1:0-3660 GCA_049300145.1 Chthoniobacterales bacterium
GGAGTGAATCGACCGCCGCTTGGTTGTAATCCACTTCGGCGATATCCCCCTCCTTCAAGCGAAGACGGTTGAGATCGGCCAGACCTCGTAACGATTCGGCCGCCTTGCGCTTTTGCTGCACAATCATGTCACTCGCCACCGCGTCGACGAAGGCATTAGCGGCTGTGCCTCGCAGTGTCCGAAAGAAATCTTCGAGCGTCGCGGATGAGGCGAGAAGGTTTTTCGTTGCAACGGAAACTCGAAAATGACGTTTACCGCCCACTTCGACTGTCTGGCTTAGCCCCGCATTTTCAGTGGCAGGCTGTTGTTTCCCGCTCACGTCACGGGTGCCACCGCCGCTGAAGATCGGATTCGGTGAAACCCGAGCAGCGATGAGCTGCGCTTGTGCAATCGAAACGTTGTAGCGTTGAGCCGCAAGATCGACATTCGACCTCGCGACTTCATTAATGAACAGACGAAGGGTGAGCCTGGAAGTCACCGCGCGGGAAGAATCTTCTGCGCGAATGCTCGAACTCACGAGCTGCGCACAAACAGACATCGACCCGCCGGCAACACCAGCAAGCGCAGTTACGCTGATGACTAGATTTCGACACACGCGGCCCGGAAACGAGCGCAAATAATAGCCGCGATGTTCGCTGCAACCATTGGGCCATGCCTGCTCTTGTGCGACAGGCGGAACCTTACTGGGAAGCGGGCGGAATTTACCTCATGTGCGCGTTCTCTTCCCAGAGAATCGCCTCACGCACCAATTCCGCCGCCGTGCTCAGCCCCAGTTTCTCCTTTGCCCGTACGCAATACGCCTGGATCGTTTTCAAACTAAGGTGAAGCTCATCGGCAATTTTCGATGTCGATCTTCCCTGCCCTAAAAGGTGGAAGACTTGTAACTCTCGGTCGCTTAGTTTTTCCACGCGCGCGCGTGGTAGGCCAACGCCTTCTTGTCCTTTGAGAAACTTCAACGCCATCGAATTCGAAACTTTCTCACTGATGTAAATGCTTCCTTCGAGAACACGACGAATCGCCGCGAGAATATTCTTGCTTGTCTCCCTCTTTCTCACGTAACCGCGCGCGCCGGCCCGCATGGCGCGTTCGGCGTAGAGTTCCTCTTCATGCATCGACAAGACCAGTGGCGCGACGGCAGGATGTTGAATTCGAAGATCCTTTACCAATTCGAGCCCCGATGCGGCGTTCAGCGAGATATCAACGATGACCAGATTCGGCGCCGTTGCCGCGATACCCGCCAGCGCCTGCGCGGCGTCTTCCGCCTCGCCGCAGACTGCGAGATCTTTTTGCTGGTTGATCAGGTTTGTCAGCCACTCCCGCACCAGTGGATGATCGTCCACAAGGAAGATCCGGCTTCGCGACTTGTTCGCTTTGGAAATTGCCACGCTCACTATACTTCAATCTCTTTCATTGCTGCGTCGGCCAGTGGCAATCTACAGGTCACGAGTGTTCCGCCCGCGGGATGATTGTTAATCGAAAGTGTCGCTCCGATCATTCCGGCCCGACTGGACATGATTCGAAGGCCAAGACCACAATTCTCCGGTAGCTTTTCAGGCAAACCAATCCCGTCATCTTTGATCGACAACGTTAAAGTCGGGCCGGCGACTGAGAGTTCAATGACAATGCAGCTCACATGACCGTGCTTGATCGCATTCGTCACCGCCTCCTGCGCAATACGATAAAGATGCGTTGCAACCGTCGAGTCTGGCAAGCGTACGGGTGAATCGCATTTGAATTCGCAAGCAACGCGGTCTCGCTTGTGGATCGTTCGGGAAAGTTCCATTAAGGCCGCTGGCAAGCCTTCGCCTTCCAATTCCAATGGGAACAGGCCCTTCGCGATGTTCCGCGTTAGGTCAATCGCGCCTTCGACCAATTCGACTGCCTGATCGGCTTCCCTCGCGAACGGCAGTGACGCATTGGTTAACTTGCCGCCGAGGACCTGTAAGGCGAGCGATGTGCCGGTGAGATGCTGGCACAAACTATCATGAAGCTCGTGGCCGATCCGCTGGCTCTCACGTTCAGTGGCTTCGGTCACCTCTTTTTCCAGCCGTTCGCGCGCCTTCATCTCGTGATGCAACGCTGCGGTACGTTGTCGGATTCGATTTTCCAATTCATCGAGCAGCGAGCGCAGCTCTTGTAGCAACCAAATTACGACGAGAAAAAAAGCAACCGCCGTGGTCGCGTTCCAGAATGGAACGAACCAGCTCGAGTAAACCGCGCCCGCCGCAATGTCGCCAGCGATCCATACGGCGACGCTCAAGATACAAATGATTATCGCAAAACGCCAGCTCACGAACCACGCCGCCAGCGACACCGGCAGTAGGTAAAACACCAACAGCGAACGTTCGAATCCGGTGAGATAATCCGCAATGCCAACGATAACGAGAAGGACAAAGCTCATCACGATCAACCAAGGTCGCGATCGATTCTGCAAAAAGCGAAGCAATGACCATGTCCCACTTCCGATACGGTGAGGCCCGGCTCTTCTTGAGGACAACTCTGCTTCAGTCACCGTGCAAAGATATTTCTTTAGAACTGAAAGTGAAACCGACTCGAGAAGATATTCACCGGGCCACGGTCCGAATTATAGGCGGGGTTTGCCACGAACTGATAGTCGATCGCTAAATGGATATTCTTAACAATCTCGACATCATAGTACATTTCCAAGACTCCTTCAGGTTCGTAATGAGGGAGTTTCCCGTCCCCGATCGTGACGCCCAGCCCGCCCACAGCAAGAAAATCGCGATGTGCTGAGCTAATGCCATCAATGATCCCAGCGAGACCCACGGTGTCGCCCGAGCGATTCCAAGAACTTCCTCTTAACTGGAAACCACCGGACAGGCTTCGATCAATATCAGTAAATTGCCATACCTCTTCTTGTCCATCGCGCCAGCTTGCCCGAAGAAACGCGCCTAGATCTCTCGTAATTTCTTGTTCGACATCGAAAGCAAATCCGTACTGATAACGATAACGCCGCGTCCGCGTAATGTCGGCCATCAAGGAAGGATCGGCCAGCGCTTCACGATAGCTTCCCATGTGCGCACGTTCCAACCAGCCAAGCAATCGAATTTTCCCTGGGTGATCCCCGATGGAGTAGCGTTCCTCCAGTTCTATCATTTGTTGCCACGCTTTTAGGAAGTGCCCATCTTTGGCAAAGCCGTTCGACACGCGTGGAACGTCGAAAATTCCATATCGCAACGCCCACCGCTTCTGGTTCAACTCAATCGTCGCGCCTTCAATAACACCGAGAGAGTCCGCCGCGTAATCGAAAGCCCCATTATCATTGAGGACCCAGTTTAAGAACTGCGTGCGCGCGCTGTGTGCGTAAGCGTTTGTGTCAAACTGATCACCAACACTTAAGCGGCCAATCGTAAATGTCAGCCGCGAGATATCGACTCGTTCGGCCAATTGCAACTGATCGCCCGGGACCTCCTCCTGTTCGCCGCCGAGACCGAACGTTTGCCGAAGAAATAAATGCGCGTTGAAGATATCGCCGACTTTTTGGCCGACCTTGTAGTTCTCCGCATTGGGGAACGCGGCAATTCCATGAGTGTTGCCCAAACCAAAGCCTTGGTAGTATTCGGGGTTAAAGTAAATCTCGCCGCCCGGCCAAAGATGCGCGCCTAAGTAAATGTCAAGGGATGACGATTGCTTAAATGT
>JBAQJG010000731.1:0-14732 GCA_049300145.1 Chthoniobacterales bacterium
GCCCGCTGGCCGGTACTATTTCACGGCAGTATGGACCGGCAGCGAAATGATCGTCTGGGGCGGATACGATAGAACCAGCTATTTTAACACCGGCGGGCGATACAATGCCAGCACCGACAGTTGGACAGTCACCAGCCTCGCTAATGCGCCCGATGCCCGAGAGGCTCATACGGCAGTGTGGACCGGCACTGAAATGATTGTCTGGGGCGGAACTGCGGGCCAACCCACCTTCTTTAACACCGGCGGGCGATACAATCCCAGCACAGACAGTTGGACAGCCACCAGCACCACCAACGCGCCCACTGCCCGATGTGTTCACACGGCGCTCTGGACCGGCAGTGAGATGATCGTCTGGGGCGGATATAACGGTGAATTGCTTAACAGCGGCGGAAGGTACAATCCGAACACGGACAGTTGGACAGCCACCGGCACCACCAACGCGCCCACTGCCCGATACTTTCATACGGCAGTCTGGACCGGCAGCGAAATGATCGTCTGGGGCGGACAGGATTTCAGCAGCTATTTGAACACTGGCGGGAGATACAATGCCAGCACCGACAGTTGGACAGCGACGACTACCACCAACGCGCCTGATGGCCGAGCCTATCACACGGCAGTGTGGACCGGTAGCGAAATGATCGTCTGGGGTGGATATAACGGCAGCAGCGATGTTAACACCGGCCGGCGATACAATCCCAGCACCGACAGTTGGACAGCCACCAGCATCAGCAACGCGCCCGATGCCCGATACAGTCACGCGGCAGTTTGGACCGGCAGCGAAATGATCGTCTGGGGTGGATGGACCCTCGGCAGCAGCGGTTTGAATACGGGCGGCAGATACAATTCCAACACCGACAGTTGGACAGCCACCAGCACCACCAACGCGCCCGCTGGCCGATTCGATCACACGGCAGTCTGGACCGGCAGCCAAATGATCATCTGGGGCGGCCGTTATTACAGTGGAGGTTATCAGGTGTTGAACACCGGCGGCAGACACTGCGCGCAATCCGCGCCAATTGCGCAAAGCGCGTTCTCGCGAAAGACGCATGGCGCGGCTGGCACTTTCGATGTCCCGCTGCCACTCACTGGCAACGTGGGAATTGAATGCCGCAGCGGCGGAGCCACAAACGATTATCAGATGATCATTAACTTCGCCACCTCGGTCACGGTCGGGGGTGCCTCAGTGATTTCTGGCACCGGCAGCGTAAGCAGCTTCACTGTTAGTGGGTCACAGGTCACGGTCAATCTGGCTGGCGTGACCAATGCTCAGCGAATCACTGTCACGCTCATGAACGTGAATGATGGTACACACATGGGCAACGTTCCTGTTTCCATGGGCGTGCTGATCGGTGATGTGAATGGCAACGCCCTCGTCAATGCCTCCGATGTCAGCCTGACCAAGTCGCAAGTGGGTGTGCCGGTTTCTGCTTCGAACTTCCGAGAAGACGTGAATGCTAATGGGTTGATCAACTCGGTGGATGTCGCGCTGGTCAAATCCAAAGTCGGTACCGCGCTGCCTCCCTAACGGCTGAGCGGTGTGGAGAAATTCACGCGAGTTGGCTAACCCAACCCTTCTTCGCCGCGGCACTTCGTTCGGCGCAAACCGCCCACTTGGCCAATTATCGCGGCTCGCGCCCGCAAACGCGAATCGCCTCCGAACACTCGTCGACATTAACCAGGACTCAGGGAATCGGCGTCGGCAGTGGCGTTGGTGAAGTTGGCTTTGTTGGAGAAATCGTCGGAAACGGTAAAGGGGAACGGGCGGTAATGGGTTCGGCGTGATGGGTGGCGGTGAAGTAGGTCGAATCGGTGGGGCTGGATTCGGTACGGCAGGCGCGCTCTGAGCTGAAGTTGGCGCAATCGAGTGCATCCATAGCGCTCCACCTGCGCACACGCCGAAAACAAGCGGCCAGATCAATTTGCTTTTCATAATGATGGTTTACGCCGCTCCGACGTAAATGCCAACGGCTCTATCAATGCCGCAGACGTTCGATCGCGAAATCGAGCTTCGGCACCGGGCTGCCGTAGCTTCGCTCGGCTTTACCAAGGTACGGCGATTTTCAAAACCGCTGATAGTCCCGCTTCAACGCCTCCCTGGTTTTAACGCTTTGGCAGACTGTTGAAACACGCAGCGATAGCGCCGTAGGCGCGACATGTTTCTAGTTTTGTAACGGAAAGGAACGAAGCTCCAGAGGAGCGACATGTGGGCTGAAGGCGGCAAATATGCCGCTCCTAGCGGAGCTAGCCAGCTATCGTTGGGAACGAGCCTATAAGCATTGCGCGCCTACGGCGCTGAATCTCGGCCGGCAAACAGCGAGTATTTCAACCGTCTGTTAACGGCGAAGCGAAGCGTTAACCCGGAATTTCCTTGAGCATCTGCGTGTTGGTCGGAAACTTTTTCACGAACATGAGCAGACGCTGGATCGCTTCTTCCGGTTTGTGACCGGCGAGACCGCGGCGGATGAGATTGATCTTCTCCAGCTCCCACGGTTGCAGCAGCAGTTCTTCGCGACGAGTGCCAGAAAGAAAGATGTCGATCGCG
Source organism: Chthoniobacterales bacterium (assembly GCA_049300145.1). GTDB lineage: Bacteria > Verrucomicrobiota > Verrucomicrobiia > Chthoniobacterales > UBA10450 > AV133. Next base: position 2,543 of record JBAQJG010000731.1, read on the forward strand.
GGATAAATGCGCTGATCGCTGATCTTGCGATCGAGCACCATTTCCATGTTTCCGGTGCCTTTGAATTCCTGAAAGATCAATTCATCCATCCGGCTGCCGGTTTCGATGAGTGCGGTGGCAACAATCGTGAGCGAGCCGGCTTCTTCCGTGTTGCGGGCTGCGGCGAAGATTTTGCGTGGAATTTCCATGGCGCGCGCATCGATACCACCGCTCATGGTGCGGCCGCCGCCGGCCATCGCGTTGTTAAATGCACGGGCCGTACGCGTAATCGAATCGAGCAGGATGAAGACATGTTTGCCGGCTTCGACGAGCCGTTTCGCCCGCTCAATGGCAAGTTGTGCGATGCGGGTGTGACTCTTGATATCGCTGTCATTGGAACTGGCCATCAGTTCTGCCTTCGGATGCGAACGCCGGAAATCGGTGACCTCTTCCGGACGTTCATCGACCAGCAGAATGATCACATGCATCTCTTTGTGATTTTTCGTGACGGCCTCGGCGATGTGATGCAGGAGCGTCGTTTTCCCAGTGCGCGGCGGCGCGACGATCAACCCGCGCTGGCCCATGCCGAGCGGCGTCATTAAATCCATGATGCGCGTCGTATAACGATCGGGCTCGGTCTCGAGCTTGATCCGTTTGTTGGGGTTGATGGTCGTAAGCTCTTCGAACGGCCGCAGGCCCTGATATTTGGTTGGCTCTTCCCCGTTGATCGCGAGCAGCTTGATCAACTGAGGACCGCGATTGCCCCGTCGCGTTTCGCCATAAATCCACATGCCGTCACGCAAGGCAAAACGGCGCACGATTTCGGGCGTGACGAAAATGTCCTGCGGCGTCTGGACAAAGTTTCGCTTTGGGTCTCGAAGGAAACCAAAACCTTTGCCGGAAATCTCGATGATGCCCTCGCCGAATTCCGGCTCACGCTGAATTTGGTCGCCGTTTTCTACTGCGCTCTCGGTTCCTTCAGCCGCTTGTCGATCCAACGTTTCAACGCCTGGGTTCCCAACCGGCTGATCGACAGCCGCAGGCGCATGATTTGGAGACTCATTATAATTCTCGCTTCCGGCCTGATCGCCCCGACCCCGATAACGTCTTCGTGGATAATGGCGGCGGGGACGGTGATGGCGTTGTTCTGGTGCAGTCGCTTCAGTTTCCAGCGGTCGAGGCTGGTTCTCCTTTTCTTCGTTCATAAATAAAATGGACTTCTTCGCTCGCTCTGGCGAGCGCACACCGCCAGTTTCCTGCGGCAATAACTTTCAGGCCGGCAACCTGGCCAGCAATTCGTCGGGAATGTCTAGATTCGAATAGACGTTTTGCACGTCATCGTCTTCTTCGAGGCTGTCGCACAAACGCAAGACCTGTAGTGCGACGTTCTCGTCGTCGACCGGAACAGTCGTATCGGGAATGAAGGTAAACTTTTGCCCATCGGTGGTTACGCCCGCATTTTTGAGCGCTTCAGCTACGGCGTAGAGCTGATCGTGGGAAGTGGTAATAACATACTCGTCCTCGTCGGTTGTCAACTCCTCCGCTCCGGCCTCCAGTGCCAGCTCAAGAATGCGATCCTCATTGATGCCCGTGCGCGGAACGGTGATTTGGCCCTTCTTGTGAAACATATATGAAACACTTCCGGTGGAGGCGAGGTTGCCATGATTCTTGCTGAAGATGCTCCGAATCTCGGCCGCGGTGCGGTTCTTATTGTCGGTCGCAACTTCGACAATGACCGCCACCCCGCCCGGCGCATAGCCCTCGTAAACGATCTCATCGAAGTGCTGCGCCTCGTTTCCCTCGCCGGTGCCACGCTTGATCGCGCGCTCGACGTTATCGTTCGGCATGCTCTGCGCACGCGCCGACTGGATGGCGCTGCGCAGGCGCAGGTTGCCATTCGGATCGCCCCCGCCGGTTTTCGCGGCGATGGTGATTTCCTTCGACAATTTGCTGAAGATCTTGCCGCGTTTAGCGTCGATCGCGCCTTTGAAACGCTTGACCTTCGACCACTTGCTATGTCCGGACATAAATGCGCGGAGCTATATTCTTAGACCTGAAAATTGACTGACTAAAAGCTGTAGATTCGGAACAGCGCGCCTCGCGAGAAAGTGGCTGGCGAGGAATGAAACTACCGGGCCATATTCAATCGCAGCGCAAGCAGTTTGTCAATCAAACTAAGCAGCCGACATGGCGGCGCGCTTTCGTGTGGTCGCATTGAGAATCCGCTTGCGCAAACGCAACGATTTTGGCGTTGCTTCCACGTACTCATCGCTGTCGATGTACTCGATCGCGCGCTCGAGACTCATCTGCAGCGGGGCTTCCAGCTGAATGCCTTTGCCTTCACCCTGCGATCTCATGTTCGTGAGATGCTTTGCTTTGCATGGATTGACCGGCAAATCTTCCGGGCGCGCGGTCTCGCCCACGATCATTCCTGGGTAAACGTCTTCCTGCGGCCCGATGAAGAGACGCCCGCGTTCCTGAATGTTGTTGAGCGCGTAGGCGGTGCTAAGCCCGGCTTCCATCGACACCATCACGCCACGGTTGCGTCCTTCGATCTCGCCCTTAAACGGCGCGTATTCATGAAACAGATGACTCATCAATCCCTCGCCGCGTGTAACATTCACGAGGTCGGTTTCGAATCCAATTAAGCCGCGCGTTGGAATGATCGCCTCAATCGAGACACGCTTCGGGTGATGATCGAGGCTGACAACGTCGCCTTTGCGATTGGCAATTGATTGCAGAACGTCGCCCAGGTTCTCCTTCGGCACATCGACATACAGATTTTCGAGCGGTTCCAGCAGGTTGCCGTTCTCATCGCGCTGAAAAATGACCTCAGGCCGCGAGACCATCACTTCGTAGCCTTCGCGTCGCATCTGCTCGACGAGAATTGCGATCTGCATTTCGCCGCGCGCGTCGATCTGGAAGGCACCCGAGGTTTCGGTATCGGCCACTTGCAACGAAACATTGCCGCGCGTTTCCCGAATCAGGCGCTCGCGGACATGCCGGGCGGTGACAAACTTTCCTTCGCGCCCTGCGAATGGCGAATCGTTCACCAGAATACGCATTCGAATCGTCGGCGGATCGATATCGACGAATTGCAATGGTGCACGCTCCTCCCGATCGGTCAGCGTCTCGCCGATGTAAATTTCCTCGAATCCGGCGAGACGGATAATCTCGCCGGCGCTGGCATGGTTTACTTCCACTTGCTCAAGGCCTGCGTAGGTGAAGAGCGCCGTAACCGTGGCGCGCTCGCGCCGTTGATCGCGATGAATGCAGACGATGGAATCGCCCACGCTCACGCGCCCGCTCACGATGCGCCCGAGGGCGATTCTTCCGAGATAATCGCTGTAATCGAGATTCGACACGAGCATTTGGAAAAACGGGTCGGGCGAAATCTTCGGCGGTGGCACGTGCTGAACGATGGCCCGAAAGAGGGGCGTCATGTCCTCGTTGTTTTCGTGCAGCTCGCGCAGAGCGAAACCATCTTTCGCACTGGCGTAAATGATTGGGAAATCGAGCTGCTCGTCGCTCGCTTTCAGCTCGACGAAGAGATCGAAGACCATATCGACGACCTTATGCGGCCGCGCATTTTCCCGGTCGATCTTGTTGATGACAACGATCGGCTTCACTTTGCTCTCCAGCGCTTTGCGCAAGACAAAACGCGTTTGCGCTTGCGGACCGTCGTGTGCATCGACCACGAGCAACACGCCGTCCACCATTTTCATAATCCGCTCGACTTCGCCGCCGAAATCCGCATGGCCCGGCGTGTCAACGAGGTTGATCCGATAACCGTTCCACTGAAAGGCGGCGTTCTTCGCGCGAATGGTGATTCCTTTTTCACGCTCGAGGTCCATCGAATCCATGACGCGCTCCTCGACTTTCTGGTTTGCACGGAAAGTTCCCGATTGCCGCAACAGTTGATCGACAAGGGTGGTCTTGCCGTGATCGACGTGCGCAATGATGGCAATATTGCGAATCTTGTCCATGGGAGAGCTCCGCGAGCGCGAGGAACGCGGAATATGGTCGCGCCGGCTCTCTACGTCAAACCCCGTCGCGGTAATTTAACCGAACTCCGTCGGGATGACGGCTTGGCCTAACAAATCACCTAACAAGCGCGCGAACGCGCCATTATTCATCTAAAAGCTGCAACCACCTACTAACGCCGTCTGTAATGACCGTGGTACCAGACTCGGTGATGCGGGCCCCAATGCCCAGGAACCCAGACATAATATCCCCCACCGTACCAGTATCCTGGTCCATGGGAGTAATATGGCCGGTCGCCGACGTCGATGTTGAGAATGATAGCATTTGCCGTTGAAACAATGCCGCTTATGCAAAGCAACCCGGCAAAAAACAGTGCTCGTTTCTTCATAATTTTCTCCTCTGTAGATTCCAGACTAACTGGAATCCAGCTTATTTGATGCCTTCGGGAATGGATTGCACGCTTTTTTTTGCGCGGAGTCCAAGCGTAAATGGTTAAGGCCGTCCCCGTTTATACCAAAGCCGGCGTCGCCGTCGCAGGCTCAATCCATTTGCCGTGTTCGCGAATAAGATCCTTCAGCCGATCGACTGCTTCGGCCTCGGGAATGTTGAATTTCACCGGCGTCTTGCCGACGTAAAGATTCACCTTCCCCGGCGCGCCGCCCACGTAACCAAAATCCGCGTCCGCCATTTCGCCGGGACCATTCACGATACAGCCCATGATCGCGATCTTCACGCCTTTGAGATGCAAGGTCGCCGCTTTGATTTTCGCCGTCGTCGTTTGCAAATTGAAAAGTGTTCGTCCACAGCTCGGGCAAGCGACGTAATCGGTTTTGAAAATCCGCGATCCAGCCGCCTGCAGAATGTTGTAAGAGAGTCGCAGCGCTTGTCCGGGCGCTTCCTCGCCCTGCACCAGAATCGCATCGCCGATTCCATCGCAAAGCAGCGAACCGACGTTTGTGGCCGCGGTGAGCAGAGTGTGAAGAAATGACGAAGGCTGACGGTCGAAGGTCGAAGGAATAACGAAACCCGAAGGACGAAGAGAAGCGTCCGCCTTTCCTTTCGTCATTCGATCATTCGGGCTTCCTTCGTCATTCGTCATTCGTGCTTCGTCATTTTCCGCGTTCACGCGGCTTAGCGCGTCCTTCAACAAAATCGGATGCCGCGGGCTCAACTCCGCCGCAAGCAATCGAAACGCTGAGATCACCGAAAGATCGACATCGTCCCTGACTGTCACAATTTGTGGCGCGCGTTGCGCATTTAATTTCGCAATCGCGCCATCGTCCCGCGGATCGACTTCAACAATCCGCGCATTTTCGTAAATGATCTCCGGTTGGTAATCGCCCATCTTGTCGATCTTGTGCGCGATTTTGTCGAAGTTCGTTTGTCTAACGACTACGCGAATCAATTCCTCGCCGCCGAGCCGCACACCATCGCACTCAATGGTTTCGCTGGCTCGCTTCTGGTATGAAAACGGATCAAACGAAAGTTCGATGCCTTGCTCGCGAAAGCTTTCGGAGTTGGACGTTGGATGCTCGCCACGGCGGAGTCCGTCCACGGCGGAGGCGGGCTGGATGTTGGATGTTTTCTTTATGTTGTCGATCAATCCCCGCGCCACGGGGATTTCATGCGGACTATCCTCCGTCAGCGAAACACGGATCGTGTCGCCAATGCCATCCGCCAGCAGCGAGCCGATGCCAATTGCGCTCTTGATTCGCGCGTCTTCACCTTCGCCGGCTTCCGTCACGCCGAGATGAATCGGATAATTCCAATCTGGCCCTTCCTCATTCAATCGCGCAACGAGCAACCTGTAGGCGGCGATCATTACTTTCGGGTTGCTTGATTTCATCGAGAAGACGAACGCGTGATAATCGAGATCGCGCGCAATCCGCGCGAATTCGAACGCGCTCTCCACCATGCCAAGGGGCGTGTCACCGTAACGATTCATAATGCGATCGGAAAGCGAGCCGTGATTGGTGCCGATGCGCATGGCGATGCCGCGCTGCTTGCAAAGATCGACAAGTGGCGAGAAACGCTCGCGAATTCTGGATAACTCCGCCGCATACTGCTCATCGGTGTACTCGCGAATGACGAACTTTTTTGAATCGGCGTAATTGCCGGGATTGATCCGCACCTTGTCCACCCACTTCGCGGCTTCCATCGCCGCTTCCGGTTTGAAATGGATATCAGCGACGATCGGCACATCGCAGCCCCGCTCGCGCAAACCTTTCAGAATCTGCTCGAGATTGCGCGCGTCTTTCACCGCCGGCGCAGTGATGCGGACGATTTCGCAACCAACCTTCGCCAGCTCCATCGTTTGCTGGATCGACATCTCCGTGTCCATCGTGTCGCACGTGATCATCGATTGAACACGGATCGGATTCGCTCCGCCGATCCCGACGTTGCCGACCATCACTTCGCGCGTCTGGCGACGTTGGTTGAGAAATGGGTCTGAACAGTAAGAGAGGTTACGCATCAGCGGGTGTGCAATCTGTCATCAAATCGCTCCGGTCGCTCATCCCACACCACGCGTCCGTCGCGCATTACGATGTTCAACGGGATAAATGGCTTCGAGTGTTTCAAGATCCCGATCTCCTCGATGCTCATAGCGGGAGTATAACAACGCAATGAGCCCGAAACAACGGCCGCGCTACCGCTCGTGCGCGCTCGGCGTTGCCTTCGGCAAAAACTTCGGGGTATCGCGGCGACTGCCGAAAAGGTCCTGCACATCGAAGAACGCGATGTAAACCATGAAGCCGATGATCAAAACGGCGCACGCGGTTTGCACCACTTCGAGAACTCGGATGTTCACCGGGCGTCGACGCACCGCTTCAACCAGAGCCAGTGTAATGTGACCGCCGTCCAGCACCGGGATCGGCAGCAGATTGAGCAGCGCGAGGTTGACGTTGAGCACCACACTGAACCAGAGCGCCATGCGCCATCCCTCCTTGTTCTCGAACATCACATAATACACGCGCAGCATCATGACCGGCCCGCTCATGTGTTGCAGTCTCACGTCTGACTTCGGCGAGACAATGGCCCCCACTGTATTGAAGATTGACAACGTGCCGGCGCGGATTTGCTCGAACGGACTCGGGTGCGTGATGTGGAGCTTTCCGTATGCGTCCAGAATCATCCCGTAATCTTCGTCCCAGGAAATTCCAATGCGCGGCGTCGTTTCGTTCAATGGGACCTCCGGGGTCACGTTGACCGTGCGCTGTTCCGCACCGCGCTGAACGGTGATTGCCACAGGCTGCCCAGCGTGCTGCTTGATGTAATCAGAAATGGCCAGGCTGCTGGCGATCTTCCTGCCATCGACAGCAACGATAACGTCTCCTTGTCTGAGACCCGCGCGATCAGCCGGGCCATCCTTGAAAACTGAAGCGATGCGAGGGTTGCCCGGATTAAACTGTAGTGGGATTTCTTTGCCGTCACGTTCCACTGTCAAGGTGAGCGACTCGCCCGGATGCTCGCGAATAAAATCTGCGACCCCGAGAATGTGGTACAACCGCTGGCCATTGATCGCGACGATCAGATCGTTCGCCTTCTGGCCAGCTTTCGCTGCCGGGCTGTCCGGCTCAACTTTCGCAACCAAAGGAGTCTCGGCAGGCAAAATCTCGATTTGCCGCAGCCCCTTGCGCATCCACGGCTTGGTTTTTGGCACGATTGGCTTGGCTTCGACCGTTCGTATTTCAGTTTTGCCGTTAACATCGCGAGCGATCGTAATCGGAATGGTGCTGCCTTCACTGCTAACGATTCGCCAGGAAATACTGTCGGCGCCCATGCCGCCAAAACGCGACACGCGCTGGCCATCGACCGCGAGAATTTTGTCGCCTGGTTTCAATCCGGCCTGGGCCGCGGGCGAATCCGGCATCACGTAACCGATCGTCGTGGTTGCTTCCGATTCGCTCACCGGTCGTCCGATCGCGAAAATGATGATCGCAAACAACACCGCCAGGCCGAAACTGAACAACGGTCCCGCGAACGCGACGATGATCTTGTCAACCGCGGAGATCGGAGCGAGCTTCGCACGATCCACATCCGCTTTGCCCTCGATGATGTCCATGGGCGCAAGCTGCGGCAGCGCGACGAACCCGCCAAACGGCAGCGAGCCGAGCGAGTATTGGACGCCGTTGATCGTCTTTTTCCAAAGTGGTTTGCCGAACCAGATTCCGAACTTTTCGATGTAGAGACCCCGCCAGCGCGCTGCCAGAAAATGTCCCAACTCATGCACAACGATGAGCAGATTAAAAAGAACAAGGACCTCGAGGAGGATGAGAACGACGCGCGCGACGTGCAAGATCATGGTGAAAACGTGAATCGTGAATCGTGATCCGGACAAGCAGCGCGGCCGATTTAACGCTTCAACGATTTAACGAATCCCGTTGCCTCGGCCCGCGCCCATTGATCGGCCTGCAATATCGCATCGAGATCAGGATGCGCAACGCGCGTATGCCGGTTCATGACTTCCTCAACGATCTCCCAGATGCCCGGAAAGTTTACCTGTCGATCCAGGAATGCGACCACCGCGACTTCGTTCGCGGCGTTTAAGACCGCAGGCAAAGTCCCACCCGATTCGCCCGCGCGTCGCGCCAGATTCAGCGCCGGAAAATCATCATAGCGCGGCGTCGCGAACTCCAGTTGCCCAAGTTTTCCGAAATCAAGCGGCGGCAATGAATTCGGTACGCGCTCCGGCCAGGTCACGGTGTACTGAATTGGAAAACACATATCGGAGTGCGACAACTGCGCGAGCACGGAGCCGTCGCTGAATTCCACCATCGAATGGACAATGCTTTGTGGATGGATCACCACTTCCACGCGCGTCATCTCCACCCCAAACAACCAGTGCGCCTCGATCATCTCCAGCCCTTTATTAAATAGAGTGGCCGAATCGATTGTGATTTTCCGGCCCATTGTCCAAGTCGGATGTTTCAGCGCCTGCTCCGGTGTAAGATCGACAAATTCTTTCGCGGGCGTTTCCCGAAACGGTCCACCGGATGCGGTGAGGATGATTCGATTAACATCGGAAACATCGAACACCGAACACCGAACGCCCAACGCTGAACTCTCTGCATTCGATGTTGAATGTTCGATGTTGGATGTTGGACGTTTTCTGCTTTCCAGCATCCTGCCTTCTAGACACTGAAAAATCGCATTGTGTTCGCTGTCCACCGGCAAAACGTGGACGCCATTGTCGCGCGCCTCCCGCATGACGATCTCGCCCGCCATCACCAGAATTTCCTTGCTCGCCACCGCCAGATCCTTTCCCGCTTCAATTGCGGCCAGGGCCGGACGCAATCCGCCCGTTCCAACGATAGCGACCAAGACTATGTCCGCATTCGTCAGACAAGCGATCTCGCGCAATCCTTCTTCGCCCGTAAAAATCTGCGGCTCGTACTCGAGCGCGCCGCGCAAAACGTCGATCTTGCTTTCATCGACCAGACAAAGTGCCTGCGGCCGGACTTTGTTCGCGGCGACGGCGAGCTTTTGAGCGTTGCTGTTCGCCGTCAGCCCGACAATTTCCATCCGCTCCGGAATATCGTGCGCCACTTTCAACGCGCTCTCGCCGATCGACCCGGTCGCTCCCAGAACCACCACGCGTTTACGTTTCATAACGGAGAGCCGCTACAGTGCGCATCTCACGGCACACGGATCACCAGTCGTAGATAAAAAAACATCAGCGGCGCGGTGAAAAGCAAACTGTCTACCAAATCGAGCGCGCCGCCGATTCCCGGTAAAAGATTGCCGGAATCCTTCACCCCGGTGCTGCGCTTGACGATCGATTCTGCGAGATCGCCAACAACAGCGGCGAATCCGAGCAGCAACCCGAGAACCGTTGCGTGGGTCCAATTCAGCGCTGACAGGTGTCCGGGCATCAATTTGTAGAGTGCAAGGCTCGCACAAAGCGACAATACGAGCGCGCCAAAAAAACCTTCCCAGGTTTTCTGTGGGCTGATGTGCGGAATCATCTGATGTCGCCCAATCGCGCTGCCCAGAAGATACGCGCCCATGTCACTAAACTTCGTGACCGCAATCAGATACAAAACATAAAATTGACCGGTCACCGCGCCCGTGCTCGAACGCGGAGTGAGGTAAACAATTTTGGTCATGAAATTGAAAAGCCAGAGCACATACATCAGGCCGAACAGCGTGTATGCCATCGTCTTAAGCGGTTCGTCATCTCGCAGACGGGCAAACATTTGACGCGCGAACACGGTCAGCAAGAAGAAGAGCAGGACCGCGATCTCGAAATCGTACGAACCCGCCGGCCCCATATGGGCGAAATAATAAAAGCTGCCCCCGAGCATGATCAGGCCACAGATCATTGCGGTGATCTTGAAGTTCGGCAGCCGATCGTGATCGAGCATGCCGTAAAATTCCCAGAGCGCGATCAATCCGAACGCGCTGATCAGGAACCAGAACAAGATTTCATATCCGGAAAAGGCAATGGCAAGCGCGATCGACCAGAGCGCGATCGTGCTGACGAATCGCAAGATGAAAACGGAGCGCCGCGTCACGGTGGTTGGAGATGGTTGTTCAAGCGTCGCGGGCATGCGCTTCCATCATCCCGAAGGAACGAGCGACGCGCAAGAAGAACGCGCGCAAGATCAACATGTGTTGTAGCTCCCGCCGTATCGGCGGCAGTTTTCCTTCTTTCCTGCTCACCACAGGACGAGTCCGTCCGGACTGGCAGACTTTCCTGATTCGCCTAATTTGTTGTCGTGCAGAGAACGATGCAGGCCGTCGTGAAAAGCAAAGCCGAGCCGGGTCTTTGGCTGGAAGAAGTTCCCATTCCCGAAGTTGGCGGAGACGACGTGCTAATCCGCGTCGTGAAAACGTCAATCTGTGGCACCGACGTACATATATATAACTGGGACGCCTGGGCGCAGAAAACGATCCCCGTGCCGATGACCATCGGTCACGAATTTGTCGGGATTGTCGACCTTGTTGGCAATCATGTGAAAGGGTTCGCGCCCGCCGATCTCGTCGTCGGTGAAGGCCACATCACCTGCGGACATTGCCGCAATTGCCTCGCCGGCCGGCGCCATCTTTGTCCGAACACGAAAGGGGTCGGCGTGAATCGTCCCGGCGCGTGGGCCGAGTTTGTCGCGATCCCGCAATCAAATTGCTGGCACGCCGATCCCTCCATCCCCCTCGATGTGCTTTCCTGTTTCGATCCGCTCGGCAACGCCGTCCACACCGCGCTCTCGTTCGACCTCGTCGGCGAAGACGTGCTCATCACCGGCGCCGGCCCGATCGGTTGTATGGCCGTGCCGATTTGCAAACAAGCCGGCGCCCGTTACGTCGTCATCACCGACATCAATCCCTACCGCCTCGATCTCGCGCGTAAAATGGGCGTCACACTCGCACTCGACGTGCGCACCGAAAAACTGACCGACGGCATGGAGAAGCTCGGGATGAAAGAAGGATTTGACGTCGCGCTCGAAATGTCCGGCAGCCCGAAAGCTTTCGTCGACATCTTGCCGAAGATGTTTCACGGCGGCAAAATCGCGCTGCTCGGCATCATGCCCGGCAGCGCCGCGATTGATTGGAACCTGGTCGTCTTCAACCAGCTTACCATCAAAGGAATTTATGGCCGCGAGATGTACGAAACCTGGTACAAAATGACTGCGCTCATTCAGTCCGGCCTCGACATCACCCCGGTCATCACCCACCGCTTCCCGTTCCGCGAGTTTCGCGAAGCCATCGAGCTCATGAAATCCGGCAACTCTGGCAAGATCGTGCTCAATTGGAGCGAGCGTTAAATTTTGAACCGCGGATTACGCGGATGGCCTAGATATTTTCCGGGTAGCACACGCGTCTCGCGTGTTGATCTCGGCGTCCTGGCCGAGATCAACTTTATTTTGGCGATTACAGATAAACAGAGCCGGTCTGGAGACAGTCAAGTGCGCGCCAGCGTCTCGCTGGCGCCAGCACGCGAGACGCCCACGCCATCCCAGAACTAATGCAGCGAAGCCGCTTCGTGCCCGCGGCCCTCGAGCTCGAGGACCATCCGTTTGATGTGCCTGTAGTCTTGGTGTGATTGCAGGAATTGCAAACTTTGTTGCGAATCGCCCCATTGCAGGATCTGAATAGTCTCTTGTCGCGCGCCCCATGAATTCATGTCGCGTTGATTCGCCATGTAAAGATCGATCGTATTGCGGCCGGATAACGCCCAGCCGTAATCATCGACCCGATACACTTGCCCGGTTGAGAGCAACCGGAATGT
>JBAQJG010000732.1:0-4869 GCA_049300145.1 Chthoniobacterales bacterium
TCCACTTGATCTCACTTGGTAAACCGGCATCACCGGAGAATTTCCAATAAGTGTGCCAGCTAGGCGCCATTCGAAGCAGCAACCCGACAGTAAACGATTTTCCTGGAACAATTGCTTTCGTGTCGGCAACCAGTTCAGCATGGACGAGTTGCTTTCCCCCGTAAGTCTGGCTTTTGCCCTGCGGGGCAAGGCCGAAGATCGACAAGCAAACTGCCGACCCAAGCAAAAGCGGGAATGCCAATCGCATACGGCTACGTAACATCTGCCAGAGCGCTCAGCAACGGGCAACGGAGGACGAACCGAAATGGCTTGGGAGATGCTGCATTTCTATTGGTATGCGTCCCATTCCAGCCCTATTCGTCATGGCGGCTATTGGTTTTGCTTTTATCTTGCACAAGAAAGACGTTCCTGAAGCATCGGATTCGAAGATGCAAAGAAGCAAACTGTCCAACGTGCGTAAGCAGAATTCGATGAAACGTGCGCTCTATACGAGCCGTGTCGCTGTCAAAACCGCGTCGAAGCAGCGCAAGGAGAACGAAGTTCCTTAAGTTGTCGATTCCAAGCAGGATTGGAGGTGGATCGGCCGCTCCGCCGGGCGATGCTAAATAGACGCGGCTTCGCCGCCATTCTTTAACATCGAGCAAGGGACTGCTCGATCCACCCCCCACAGCGTTGGGCGTCAAATTGACGTTATGGAATGCGGGCCCCGAGTTTGGTATGGATGGCCGACTTAAATTCGTCGATCGAAAGGGCCGTACCGGCGCTGGCCGCCTCCTTGTTCTTGCCGAGCTGGGATACGTTGCTGAGCGGTTCGCCTTCGTTGGTCCTGACGACTTCACGGCCGCTTGCCTGCTCACGCTCGACCCGAAAACGTCCATGCATGATGCCGACTAGCGGAACGAACTGGCTGCCGTTGTTCTCGACAAAAAGTATATCGCGATTGCCGACGTTGAATTTCGGACTGTCGGTCACTTCCATCGTTTGATCGCCAACTGTGCCACCTAGCATTCGCATGGTGTAGGTGCTGCCGGGGTTGCCCTTCATAGCATCTTCGACTTTAAAGGTCACGTAGCTTACGATGGAACGTTGCGCGCCTTCACCGACCCATTGCGAGCGCACATCGGTGACGACGCCTTGGAAAATGACCTGGGCCCGGTTAACCAGCTCATCGAACGTCGGTGGAATGACGGTGGTACCGTGGAGAATGCTCGCGCCCATCAAGGCGGTGAGGAGCAGGAACAGGCGGAGAAACTTTTTCATAAAGAGAGCTCGTTTAGCACACAAAAACTCGGACAAAAGATTCGCACGATGGATTCATTAGTCGACCGGATCGAGATCGTAAACTTCCACGAGCCCGATGCCTGTCGTGTTATTTACTCCGCGGACGATCGCCGTGTAATTCCCCGGACGTAGCGTGGTCAGGATCGCAGATTCGAGCGAATGGGATGGTGCCAGCCCACTGGCAACAATGGCGGCATGCTGAGGACTGTTCACCCAATCATCGTTGCTCGAAAGCAGGTTACCGGACCCATCGTGAAGTTCCAAAACCGGATTGACCAGCACCCCAGCCAAAGGATGGGCCCCTGTTCCCAAGGAAGGCCCAAGCGCGCGCACGATCACTGTTTTCGAATTACCTCCCGTGACGATCAATCCTCCGATGAGCACGTCATCTCCCACGCCCACCTGACCGCGCGTTGAAACATTTACTAGTCGCGTCGCCGTCGAATCGAGTTCATAGCCTTCGACTAGCGCGATGCCGGTGGTGTTGTTCACGCCGCGCACAATTGCCGTGTAACTTCCCGGTTGAAGCGTCGCTACGATTGCCGATTCCAGCGGATTTCTCGGCGCCAGGCCGCTGGCGCTGATCTCGCTCGCTTGCGCGCTTGTCTGCCAGTTATCGTTTGTGGCAACCGTGGCGCCTGTAGAGTTATGCAACTCCAGCATCGGATCGGCCATCGCTCCGATGACTCCGGCCCCAGTCAGCGACGGTCCAATGGCTCGCAAAATCATTCTCTTCGGCACGGGTCCGCGCACGATAAATCCGCCGATCAGAACATCGTCGTTCACGCCCACATTGAGGCGGGTCGAAATATTTGCCAGATGACTCGAACTGGGAGTTGGCGCAGGCGTTGGGGTTGGAGTAGGCGACGGTGCCGGAGCGCCGTACAAGCTTTGTCCCCCGGCAATGTCATCGCTGGAAAGAGTTTCGCGGTCGCTCGTGATTGAATTCATGATCGCATCGACGTGTTGCCCATGGTCATCGGGGTGAGCCAGGCCGAGGACGTGCCCGAGTTCGTGCACCATAACCCGCCGGATGTCTGCGATGACATATCCGTTGGATCCAAACCGGAGTGCGCCCCGATAGGAGTCGAAGTTTTGTCCTCTATTAAAAAGGATGTCTGCTTCGACCATGCGCGAGCCTTGCGTTCTGTAGTAAGTCACCGCCAGGGTCCCACTGCCAAACGACTGTCCAAAAATAGTGTCGGAAAAAACGACCGAGTTCACTCCGTCGCCGGATGAGACGGACGCAGTTGATGGTACGAAGGTAAGCCGAGCCCGCTGGATATCTTGGTCCCACATGTTCAGCGCCGGCGCGGCGGCCGCAGTCCAAGAGGTATTGCCATCGATCAACGTGCGTCCGGCACTACCGAGCCCCAGTTGAAGAACTACTGTCGTGCCCACGGGCCAAGTGGCGCCCTCGAAAACGTAAGCCCGCGCTGTGCCGGGCGCGGCATTTAGAAATGCGAAGATGACGGCGCCGACCAACCAACTGGTTAGCGTGTGGCGTCGCACGGGCGCGACGAAAGCGGCGAGTCCGCTCCGAACGAACGGGGCAAGCGGGGGCAAAGACATTGTATAATAGCCATAAAAGCACGAAGCATGCGCGATGATCTACGACTGAAATTCTTTCGAACTTCCAGGATGATGCGCTTCAACCCTTCATCGCTTCCTGATCGGCTAAGGAACAATAAAGATTTTTTGAGAATCGGGGTCCTTAACTTTGGTCCCGGGCGGGTAGCCGCTCACATCGATATATCCTCCGCCGTTAGGATCGAACGGATTATAAACTAGACCAGCTCGACCAGGAACTGGCTTGGCGGTTGGGAACTGCGGCTGTGCAGCCGCGCTGCGCGGCGGCGGTGGCGCTTTGGGCTTCGTCGCGACAGTCCTGCTCGGAGTTGCTATCTCGGACGTGGAGGAAGAAGCGACCCGCTCCGGCGGCTGCGACTGCTGCCGCGATACACCCTGAGAGGTTGTTGGAACGGGGTATCCCGGGGTGGTGACGTCCGAAGTTGTCGTTGTCGTCCTAGTCTGCGGTGGATCGTCGCTGTGCCCCCGCAATAGCTTCACCGGCGCGGTAGCGACACGATATGAACCGACCGCGACGGCGCGGGTCACATGGTAGGAACCGACCGCGACACCGCGGGTGACATGGTACGAAGTAACCGCAACATCGTGAGTCGCTCGACATCCTCCGAGCAAAACCGCAGCTAAGAGCAAAGGTTTCGCCCCCGCTTTCATCTTACCGCTTTTATACAGATGACTTTTCCAAAGCGCAACTGCTGTACGCGGCGATATCACTTCAACCCTTTCAATGCAACAACCTCGGCCACAAAATCGGCAACGTCTCGATCGGTCGTCGACCATGAGCACATCAGACGGTAAACGTCGGGCTCAATGAACTTGTAGAAATGCCAGTTGCGCCCATGAAGCTCGCGCACCAGATGCTCATTTATTCGCAGAAAAACCGCGTTCGCTTCCACCGGAAAAATGATGTCGATCTTCGCTTCGGCTCTCAGCCGTTCCGCCAACATCTGGGCAAGATTGTTTGACTGCTTGGCATTTTTTAACCAAACACTATCGGTTAAAAGGCCGAGCCATGGCGCCGCAACGAATCGCATCTTGGAACCGAGCTGGCCGGCTTGTTTAACGCGATAATCGAATTCGCGAGCTAATTCTTTTTTGAAAAAGACCACCAGCTCGCCCGCGGCCACGCCGTTTTTCGTTCCACCGAAACAGAGGACATCAACGCCGATTTGCCACGTGATTTGCTTCGGCGCGCAATTGAGAGATGCGACCGCATTGGCAAAGCGCGCCCCATCCATGTGTACATAGATCTCGCGGCGTCGCGCGAACTCAGTGACCGCGGCGATTTCATCGCGCGTGTAAACCGTCCCTAGCTCGGTCGATTGCGTGATGCTGACGGCGCGCGGTTTGTGCGCATGCAGCTCGGGTTGCCGCGCGATGATCGCATCCGCTTCGCCAATGTCGATCTTGCCCCCGCATGCGGGGCCGCCAGCCAGTAGCAGCTTCGATCCTCTCGTGAAAAATTCCGGCGCGCCGCATTCATCGGTTTGAATGTGCGCGTGCTCGTGGCAGATGACGCTGTGGAAAGGCTGGCAAAGCTGCGCCAGCGCGAGCGCGTTGGCGGCGGTGCCATTGAAAACAAGAAACACCTCGCAGTCGGTTTCGAAGATTTCGCGCACCAGATCGCAGACACGTGCCGTCCAACGATCTTCTCCATACGATGGCGTTGCGCCGATATTCGCCGCTTCCAGCGCAGTAAAAGCTTCCGGACAGATCCCGGCGGTGTTGTCGCTGGCGAGATCGTGGCGGTCTGCGGCTGGACGCATTGAGGCTCTATTTTTGCCACGAAACTCCAAATCCCAAAGCCCAAATCCCAAGCAATTCTCAACCCTCAAAAACCTAAGCCTCAATAATTACAATCCAAACACAGATTTCTAACCACGAATGAACACGAATAAACACGAAATTGCCGCCGTTGTTAGTGTCCATTGGTGTTCATTCGTGGTTAAATCTTTGGTTGCGGCGGAGCCGCTCTGGGTAATCCCGCGGTCGATCCCAATC
>JBAQJG010000733.1:0-1716 GCA_049300145.1 Chthoniobacterales bacterium
GTTCGGGGATGCGGCCCGAATAGAAACGTGGATGGCGGATCCGCCAGCGACGCCCGCCCCACAGACGCAAGCGGTCGAGATAGAGATAGATCACCGGGGTGGAGTAAAGTGTCAGTAGCTGGCTGACGATCAGCCCACCGACAATCGAAATACCGAGCGGGCGGCGCAATTCGGAACCCTCGCCAAACCCGATCGCCAGCGGCAAGGCGCCGAGCATCGCGGCCATCGTCGTCATCATGATCGGCCGGAAGCGCTTGAGACAGGCCTGATAGATCGCCTCCCGCGAGCTCAAGCCGAGTGTGCGCTCGGCATCGAGCGCGAAATCGATCATCATGATCGCGTTCTTTTTGACGATCCCGATCAGCAGGATGACGCCGATCAGCGCCATGATGCTGAACTCGGTATTCGTAAAAATCAGCGCGAGCACCGCCCCGACCCCGGCCGACGGTAAGGTCGACAGGATTGTGATCGGGTGGATGTAGCTTTCATAGAGCACCCCGAGCACGATATAGACCGCGAGCAGAGCCGCTGCGATCAGCACCGGCTCGTTGGTGAGCGATTTCTGAAAGACTGCGGCCGTGCCCTGAAAACTGCCGTGGATCGACGCAGGCACGCCGAGTTGGCGCATCTGATCGTCGATCGCCGCCGTCGCTTGGCTGAGCGACACGCCCGGCGCGAGATTGAACGAGATCGTCGACGCGACGAAGAGATTTTGGTGATTGACCGCGAGCGGCGTGTTGCCCGGGCCAAAATGGGCAAAGGCGGAAAGCGGCACCATCGTCTCGTGAGAAGTGCTGACCGGAGCGCCCGTCGAGGTGGCACCGTGGCCGGTGTTGGCTAGAGAATTGTTGGCCAGATTGCGCGCCGTGTCGCTGGCGATTTGCGCGGTGGTCGTCTGCGCACTAGCGCTATTTGCTGGCGGGACTTTAGGCAGGACTGTTCCGGCAAGGGCGTTGGTCGCTTTCGTGCCGCCAACTGAGCCGCCGCTGGTGCTGACATAAATCTGGTTCAAGGTGTCGGGGTTCTGCCAGAACTCGGGCGCCACCTCCATGATGACATGGTATTGGTTTTGCGCGGCATAGATGTTCGACACTTGGCGTTGGCCGAAGGCATCGTAGAGGGTGTTGTCGATCTGGCTCACCGTCAGCCCGAACCGCGCGGCGGTCCCGCGGTCGATTATCAGATCGGTCTCGAGCCCCTTTTGCTGCTGATCGAGATTGACGTCGGTCAAAAGGTGCACTTTTTGCAACGCGGCTTCAAGCTTTGGCGCCCATTCGTAGATGTCGTTGGCGTCGTCACCTTGCAGCGTGTACTGGTACTGCGCGTTGTTGGCGCGCCCCCCGGCACGGATGTCCTGCGCCCCCTGCAAGAAGAGCCGGGCGCCGGAAACCTCGTTGAACTTCGGGCGCAATCGGGCCATGACCTGCTGCATCGATACATGGCGCTCGGACAAGGGTTTCAATACGACGAACACGAAACCGGAATTGGTCTGGCCGCCGCCGGTAAACGCGCTGACGCTCTGGACCGCGGGATCGTGCCGAATAATGTCGACAAACCGGGTGAGCTTTTGCTCCATCAGCTGGAAAGAGATGCTCTGGTCGGCCTGAATGCCGCCGAACATCAGTCCAATATCCTGAGTGGGAAAGAAACCTTTCGGAACTATCTTGACGAGGTAGAAACCTAAGCACAGCGTCGCCAATAAGCTCAGCATTACGA
>JBAQJG010000734.1:0-4992 GCA_049300145.1 Chthoniobacterales bacterium
CCAAAGCCTTTCACACGCGCTGTCACATCGTGGAAGAGAACGATTCCGTTTTGAGAAAGCTTCGGCAGCCACGTTTCAAAATCTTTCTTAACGTCCTCATAGCGGTGCGCACCGTCGATATGGAGCAGGTCTATGGACCCATCCGAAAATTCACCCGCCGCTTCCTTGAAGGTCATCGCCATCAAATGAGAAAACCGCGAGTACCTGCTATTGTAGGCTACTACTTCGTTCCCAATCTCCGGGCCGTAGATTCCGGCGTGCGCGTCCCCACGCCAGGTGTCAATTCCGTAACACTGCGTGGCGACGCCATTTTCCTCAACCGATTGGCAGAAAGTGAAATACGACTCGCCTTTCCAAACTCCGAGCTCGACGAAAACCTTCGGCCGGAATTCGCGCATGAGGTCATAGGCGAATGGCAAATGCATGCTCCAGGCACCGCCGAAATACCGTTGGATGTACGGTCCGGTGTATGTCGGTTCGTTGAGCTGCGCAAAGTTATTATCCGCGTAATCTGCGGTTTCGCGTTCGCCTACTGATGAAGCGTTCGGGGCCTGCTTCGAGTTCGCTCTCTTCCAAGGCCGTTCTGGCCGGTCCTTTTCTGTGGATTGGGACGCGGCGTTTTGTTGCCGTGCAAATGCGATGGCTTCAGCTTCGCTCTTGAAATAGCTACGCTTCCATTTCCCGGCTAGTTTCGCGCGAACGACGAACTTATATTTCGGGTGCGCGTACGGCTTGACGCGAAACGTTGGTCTTATCACGGGGTGCATCAATAGCTATTTGTAGCTATTTTAGCAAATGAAAGATGCAGGATTTTTGCAATGACCCGCCGGATGCGGATGGAATCGAGCGTCGCCCCCCGAACGGAGAGCACGGTTCCGTGGTTACTCATCGTAAGGCGTTTCATGCGGCGCGCGCCGCGGGAGGAACAGTGCCAACCCGGCTGAAGAACTCATCTATTTTTATGATTTGGTCGAGCGTTGGCGTTTGCCCTGATCTCTCCCCCAACTGACAATCAGCGAACACTAGCGCCAAACCTGGAATTATCCTGGCCCCTGCAACAGGACTCACCGGCGATGAGCGTATTCCGGTTCCGGAGAGGAAAAACTCCTCGATGACGAGCGGCTGTGCACGATCTACCTTTGCTGTCATGGATCGAATTGATGGGCGAGGCAACGATCAGCTGCGGCCCGTTGCGTTCGATTTGGGAATCGCGCCGTACGCGAGCGGCTCAGTGCTCGTTACGATGGGCAATACGCGCGTCATCTGCGGCGTGATGATTGAGGAAAACGTGCCGCGCTGGATGAAAGAATCCCGCGACGGCGGGATGACCGGCGGCTGGCTCACGGCGGAGTATTCCATGTTGCCCTACTCGACGCAGACACGAAAGCCGCGCGACATCACAAAAGGACGACTCGATGGCCGGAGCACAGAAATTCAAAGATTGATCGGTCGATCATTGCGCGCGGTGGTCGATCTGGAGAAGCTCGGACCGCGCACGATCTGGGTCGATTGCGACGTGCTCCAAGCGGATGGCGGGACGCGCACGGCCGCGATCACGGGCGCCAGTCTCGCGGTCGCCGTCGCTTGTCGCAAACTCGCCAGGGAAAAAAAAGTAGATGCGCCGCCGATACGGAAATTAGTTGCCGCGGTCAGTGCCGGCATCCTCGATGGGAATGCGATTGTCGATCTGAATTACGAAGAGGACAAGCGCGTTACGGTCGATTTCAATTTGGCCGCGACTGAAGATGGTGAGTTTGTCGAAGTGCAAGGCTCCGGCGAAGAAGCGACGTTTGCTCAATCACAGCTCGACGCGATGCTGGCGCTTGGCCGCAAAGGGATTGCCGAACTGATCGCAGCCCAGCGCACCGTGCTCGCGCGCTTGATGGTGACACCTCCGCCCAGCTAAATCAGTTGCTGCCGCGAGGCCGATGCGCTAAAGCGCAAGATCAACATGACACGCGCGCTTATTACCGGCATTACCGGCCAGGACGGAAGTTATCTTGCCGATCTGCTGCTGGGGAAAGGCTACGAAGTCCACGGAATCATCCGGCGCGCGAGCACCTTCAACACTTCGCGCATCGATCATCTTTACGCCGATCCGCACATCAACGGCGTTCGGATGTTTTTGCACTACGGCGATCTAAGCGACTCGGTCAATCTTGTGAAGCTGCTTTACGAATTGAAGCCGGACGAAATTTATCATCTCGCGGCGCAAAGCCATGTGCGGGTGAGCTTCGACATTCCGGAGTACACATCCGACATTACCGGAGTCGGTACGATTCGGATACTCGAAGCAATCCGGGAGGCGGGAATCCGCTCGCGGTTTTACCAGGCCTCAAGCAGCGAAATGTTCGGCAAGGCGCAATCTGTCCCGCAAACCGAGAAAACGCCTTTCTGGCCGCGGAGCCCGTATGGCGTGGCAAAGGTTTTTTCCTTTTGGGCGACGGTAAATTATCGCGAGAGCTACGCCCTGCGCGCGAGCAACGGCATCTTGTTCAATCATGAGAGCCCGCGTCGCGGCGAAACTTTCGTGACGCGCAAAATTTCGCGCGCGGTCGCCGCCATCAAGCATGACTTACAAAATGAATTGTTTCTCGGCAACCTCGATGCCAAACGGGACTGGGGCTACGCGCCAGAGTATGTCGAGGGTATGTGGCGTATTCTCCAACACGACCAAGGCGACGACTTTTTGCTCGCGACCGGCGAGACGCACACCGTGCGCGAGTTCGCCGAAATCGCCTTCGCCCATGTCGATCTTGATTGGAAAAAGTATGTGAAACACGACCCGCGTTATGAGCGGCCGGCCGAAGTGGATTTGCTCATCGGCGACGCCTCGAAAGCCAAGAAAATTCTCGATTGGGAACCGAAAGTGCGCTTTCACGAACTCGTCCGCATCATGGTGGACGCAGACATGGAATTGCTTGCACACAGAGCCCCGCGCGAACGTCTCGGCAAGCTGCCTTGAGGCCTAACGAATCATCATGGTGGCACTATTCGTTGCCGCCATCTGCGTGCCGGAGCTAAGACCAGGGACGACGGTCGCGAGCGGCGCATCGACAATCGTCACCTCCGCGCCGATTCCGACGATGTCGTAGAGATGGATGATATCGCTAGAACGCATCCGGATACATCCGTAACTTACGGGCCGACCGATGTTGCGCTCCTCCGGCGTGCCGTGGATGTAAATGTCGCGACGGAATGCATTCGCGTTTTGCGGCTCGTGGCCCCGCAGCCAAAGAATACGCGTTACGATCGGATCGCGGCCGGGCGAATCTGGGGCGACGATCTCGCCGGTACGACGACGATCTCTAAAAACAGCGCCGGGCGGCGCGCCGTCGCCGATTTTCTGTGCGATCTCCAGTTTGCCAAGGGGTGTGCAACAACTCCTTGGCCAATCGCCGAGGCCAAACTTCGACGTAGAAACCGGATAGATCGCCAGCAAGTTGCCCCGATCGAGCACCGCTAATCTTTGCTCGCGCGTGCTGATGACGACGCGATGCTGCGCGTCGGGCGCCACGCACGAACTGAGAAAAAATGTGATTAGCAAACACGCGAGGTGGATCGAGCTCTCCACGCTCGATGTTAAGTTAGGCGCCGAAGGCGCACTCTTTTTGGCGTCGAGTTCGCCACAGGACGAGTCCGTCCGACTGGCGGACAAGGGACTGCGCGATTCACCTTTCGTGAAATCAGCCTTCATCGATTAAACCGGAAAAACTCTTGCGCGGTTTGGGTTGTCATTGCGGCAACGTCGTCCAGCGAAATGCCGCGGGCAGCGGCGATCGTTTCGGCGACGATGCGTGTATGCGCGGGCTCGCAGCGTTTCCCACGAAACGGCACGGGCGCGAGATATGGGCAATCGGTTTCCACCATGAACTTCCAAAGCGGAATTCGTGCCGCGACTTTGCGTACGCTCGCCCCGTTTTTGAAAGTCACAATTCCGGTGAAGGAAACTAAATGACCAAGATCGACAACTTCATTCGCTTGTTCGAGCGAACCGCCGAAGCAATGAAACACGCCGCGCAATTTTCCAGAATACGGGCGCATGATTTCGAGTGTGTCGTCCCACGCATCGCGCTGATGAATCACGAGATTGAGGCCGAGTTCAAGCGCGAGATCGAGCTGTTGCTGAAAGAGACTTGCCTGTCTCGACTTGTAGGCGCCATCCTGGATGCTGGCTTCGATTTCCTCTTCAGTTTCGCCTTGCAGGGCGCGCGCAAAGACTTGCACCTTCTTCTCCTTGGCCGCGGACACGCTGGGTAGACGATGATAATCCAAGCCGGTCTCGCCGATTGCGACGACGCGCGGATTTTCCGCTAATTCGCGTAAGGGCGTAATCACGTCTTCGCCGGATTCCTCGGCGTAAGTTGGGTGAACACCGACCGCGGCGAAGATATTGGAGTGCTTTTCCGCAAGATCGACAGCGCGCCGGCTGCTTTCGACTGAAGTACCAATGGTGATGATGCGGGTAACGCCGGCTTCGGTTGCACGACGCAACACGTCGTCGAAGTCGTTCGCAAAATCGGGATAATCGAGATGCGCGTGCGTTTCGACTAACATGATCTTGCGGGAGAGGGTTTCTGTGAAACGCCGCTGGGTTCTGCCACAGAAGCGCTAGAAAGCGTGAGCATCACCATTCGATCACCGTGCTCGCCCAAGTAAGCCCGCCGCCGAATACAACCATCAAGATGTAATCGCCGGGCTTGATCCGTCCACTCCGGTTGGCCTCATCGAGGGCGATCGCCACGGCGGCGGCCGATGTATTGCCGTAGCGATCGAGGTTGACATAAAATTTCTCCAGTGGAATACCAAGACGATCTGCGATCGCTTCAATGATGCGCATGTTTGCCTGGTGCGGAATGACGCAGGCGATGTCCTCGATCCTCAGGCCCGCTTGCTCGAGCGCTTTTCGGGCTGCGCTCAGCATTGCCGTGACCGCATGCTTATAAACTTCCTTCCCGGTCATGTGAATCGTTTGCAGATTAAGATCAGCAT
>JBAQJG010000735.1:0-2675 GCA_049300145.1 Chthoniobacterales bacterium
GAAGGTCTGAACAAAGTAGCGATAGCCGTTGTGGAGGTTTTGGTCGAAGGATTTATCGCCGGTGGCTTCGATGTAGCGCTTGATGCTGTCGAGGTTGTAGCCGGTGTGAAAATTGTCGATCCAATGATACTTCGGTTCCTCGCCGTACCACCACGCGCCATCCGGCAACTGGCGATGACAGGCGTAGCGCACGGCTGCACGCGCAACTTCCAAAAATTCGGCGCGACTGTTGTGTTTCCAAGTCCGGGCCAGCAACGCGGCGCCAAGCAGATTGGAATTATGAATGGAGGATTGAAAGCGCCCGTGATAACTGAGGCAATGGCCATCCGGAGTGCGTTCGCGCGGCAGTTTTAGAATCCACTCACAAATGCTTTCGGCTACGTCGAGATACTTCTGGCTGCCGGTTTGTTCAAAACCTTCGAGAAACGCCTGGCCGATCAAGCCGCTCCAGACGATGGTCGGTTCTTGCGCTGGAATGCGACCGCCGCGGCTGGCGAAATCAAAGTGGTTGCCCCAACAGTAGTCCGGATATTTCGGCGATTTGTTCGCCATGAGCCAATCGAGACACGTGATAGCTTTGTCGCGAAAGGCGGCGTCGCCGGTCGCTTTGAGCCGAAGGAGGTAGCCCCAGGCCATGAAGCCGCGGCCCTTGGTGGAAGCCAGAGGTTTCACGCCCACCAACGGTCGGATGTTCCACGGCGATTTCCAGATGAGTTGCTGAAGGACCCGTTCGGCGAAAATATTTCCGAACGTAAGTGGCCTGAGGAACGAAGTTAGTCCGTCTCCGGGATCGTATCCTTTGTAATCGCGCTCTTCGACCCACGCCTGAACTGCTTCCAAGCTGCCCTTGATCGTGTCGCACGTAATCGAGGGCCTGTCAGTTTCATGGATCGCCGTCATTCGTCATGTTTCGATTCTTAACTCTCCGCGCCGGCTAACGTGTGTGTAATAATAGCCGCGGACTTCCCTTAGTTAGTTCACTTGAGAGCTCAGCCTCTCCTCAGGACTTAGTGGCGGGTCATTGTGCCGCTTCCAAGAGCGTGAAATGGGCGGGATCGCGCCGCCATCACAAAGTGAATCAACCAGGTTCAAATAGTCGGCCTTGCAGCTTTCCCAGCGGTTGCGCGCGGCGTATTCAGTGGCCCGGGCCACCATCGGCTGGCGCTGACGAGGATTGCGCAAAAGATCGAGCATTTCGTGCGCAAGAGCGTTGGCATCGCCTGATTCAAAGAATCGGACGACTGAGTCATCAAAGTAGTATCGATCAACTTTAGTGCTCGAGACAACGACTGGAACACCGACCGACATGAACTCCATGATCTTGGTGCTATAGGCTTCGTTGCCAAAAGAATCCGCTCGCTTGGGAACGACGCCGAGGTCGGCCTCGGCCATGACTTTCGCGATTTCTCGTACGCTCATTGACTTAAAGAAGCGGACTTTGCCGTTAAGTCCCAATCCTTCTGCCAGGGTCACGAGCGATTCCTTGGCGTTGCCGTCCCCATAAATGTGAAATTCGGCGTTTGGCAACTCGGCGCTAACCCGTTCGAAGGCCCGCAGGGCGATATCAACTCCCTGATGCCATTGTAGTCCACCAGGGAAAAGGACAACGAGCTTGCCGTCACTTCGCTCGTTGACGCGGGGAGTAAATATTCTGGAATCAACGTTGTTAATGAATGCCGTGCAGCGCTCGGTCGTGCCGGTCCTGGCCGTGTACTTCCCGAGCCAGAGATGATTGGCGATGATTACATGATCGGCAAACGCGGCCGAGGATCGCTCCATCCATTGCAGCAACGTAAAGACCAAGCCTTTGGGACGCATCTTGAACTTGCTGGCAAAAAACTCGGGGACGATGTCATGGATATCCAGGATGACGCGCGCGCCCGTTAGCTTCGGATACCAGGCAGAGAAGACCATGAAATCCGGCACGTTATGCACGTGAACAAAGTCGTATCGTTTCCAGGTGTGATGTCGCATCACCCAACGGGACGACACTCTCAAAAAGCGAAGCAGGGGCCACAAGTAGGCAAACTTGGAACGCTCGCTCTTTTCAAATCGGTCCTGAATACGGAAGAGATTAACTCCTTCGATTGTTTCTTGTTTGGGCAATTCCGGGGACCGGCGGAGGGCAAAAATATCCACGCGATCTCCCCGGGCAGCCAGCGCTTCCGCATAACGCGTAACCCGATTGTCGCTTTCGTAGTAGGAATGGGTAACCATGCATACTCGCCTGGGGCGACGAATGGCGAGCCGAGAGTCGAGTCGCGCGACAAAATCTGATATTTGCTTCGGCAGTGGCTGCCAGAATGTGCCGTCGTAACGTTCACGGAGATGCTTCAGCAATTGCCGGTAATGCGCTACCGGATAGTTACGATTAGAGGAGGGTTCGCCCTCCAGGCGGACGTAATCGGGATGCACATTAACGAGGGCCATGCCACCGTGCTCGGCAATCCAGTCGAGTTTTCGCAACCAGATTTCCGGCGTGCTCTCACGCAATAGTAAAAAAAGAGTGGAATCCTGCGGGAGAGTATAGGGAAGCTCTACGTAACCCGGAGAAGAACCGTTGAGAGATGAGAGCTGAGAGTTGAGAGAAGCAGGCCGGGGAACCCAGAACGGAAAAATTGTGTCGCGTCCTTCGGGCTGGGGCTCGAACGGGTCGGTGTCAAAGGTGGACGCAT
>JBAQJG010000736.1:0-1902 GCA_049300145.1 Chthoniobacterales bacterium
CATAATCACTTATCCGACGAACAGGGCGGGTAGTTCAGGACATTCATCGAAATTTCTCTTGCAACACAAAGAGTTCTTCACAGAAGATCGCAAAGGCCACGAAGACTTTTTTAAACAGAAGTTAGCAAAGGAAACAAAGGTTCGAAACCTTCTAGCTTCTAAATTTCAAATTCTGTTTTTCCGTTCTTGGCGTCTTTGCGTCTTGGCGTGAGATCCTTGTTCCGGCCTCACCCAAGCACTGCGTCAATACTGAACCGAAACGGTCGCGGCGGTCGTCCAAGCACGTTCTGAACGTCTTCTGTCGGATCGCTTGCTTCGCCGCGTTGCTCGAAGGCCCGAAGGTCGTTGACGAAATCAGCTACCCATTCCGGCAATCCAGCGGCAACCATCGCTTGTTTAGCTTGAACCGGCGTTATGTCGACATACTGAACCGACTTCCCTAGTTTCTGTGCGAGAGCGTCAGCTATGTCAGGATAGCTGAGCTTTGCCGGACCGGTGAGCGTATAGGTCTTGCCTTCATGCCCGTCTTTGGTCAGCGCCGCCGCGGCTACTTCAGCGACATCGACCTCATCGACCAAGGCGACCCGACCCTCTCCGGCGGTTGAAAACATTAGGCCTTGTTCCTGCACCGTCGGTAACACCGCTTTTACCATATAGCGGGAAAGATCGGTCGGCCGCAGATGAGTCCAAGCGATACCCGACGATTCCAGTTCTTGTTCCGCTTGCCAATGCCATCGGAAAAGGTCGATTGGCACGGTGGCGCTAGCGCCGGCCACCGACAGGTTAACCATCCTGTGTACGCCCTGCTGCTTAGCAGCGTGGATAAAATTTCGTTTCCATTCCGCCGTTGGTTGAGCAACCGGCGTCAGCAAAAAAGCCGAACTAACTCCGGTAAAGCTGACCAGAGTGAATCCGGGTCGGCAAAATCGCCTCTCACGATCTCGGCGCCGCGGGCCTGGAGCTTGGCTAACGTTGGATCCGGCTTTTTCGGATCTCGAACGATCAATCTGATTTTTTCGCCTTGTTCGACGAGTTGTTCCGCTAGAGGGGTGCCGATATTTCCTGGTGAACCTGAGATGAGAATCATGGGGAGTTCGAATAATCGGTTAGGGAGTTTTAGTGAATTGGGTGAGGAGTTTGGAGATAAGCCCATCGTTCAGCGAGTTTCCCGGCCGAGACGCGCCAGATCACAATTCCGCTGAACTCCATCGCTATACCGGTCTGGGCATCCGTGGCTTGCCAGCGGTTGCGGACCGCAACTTTGTCGCCCTCGGCGATGATGTCTTCGATCACCACCCGAAGGTCGGGATAACGTTTAAATCCCGCTGCGAGGTAGGTTTTAGGTCCGAAGGGTCCCGGAGCCGAATTGGGCGGGGCGTCACCTCCGTGTTCGCGATAATCCGCCGCAAAATTGCGGTCGGCGATATCCAGGTTTTTCTGGTTCACAAATTCCTCAAAATGGCGGCGCACAAATGCTTTATTCTCTTCGCTCGACATAACGGTGCTGGCGGGGGACAGGAGCCGAGCGTTCACGGCGTTGGCGCGCGTTGACCGCTTCGCTGGTTATTAGACCCGCCTGCGGCGACACTTTAGCCGGCTGCCGGAGTTCGACAAGACGGCACTTTTTCGTTACTTAAACACTGATTAGTTCCTTATGACGACACCCCGGAACCGCACCGAAGCCTGCCCGATCGAGGAGCTAATGGATATTCTGGCCGGGCGCTGGAAGGTTTTCATCCTGTGGGAACTGATACAGGGGCCGCGTCGATCAGGTGAGTTGCGGAAGAGCATTCCGCCGATCACTCAAAAGGTCTTTGTAGAGCAACTGCGAGATCTGGAAGACAACGGCCTGGTCAAGCGCACGGTTTTTCCAACGGTACCGCCGAGGGTGGAGTACGAGGC
>JBAQJG010000737.1:0-11203 GCA_049300145.1 Chthoniobacterales bacterium
ATATTCATCCAGCCCTTCGTTAGAAAGAATACAGTCAGTCTCGATTGCAACCAGGCTTGTTTCTCGTGAACGCTTCGAGAGATTTTCGCGTCTCCGGAAATGATGATCCAATCGCCTTCCGCGCTGAGTTTACCAAACCAGTCTTCGTCCGGGATGTCTGGCGGAAACTTCTCCTGAAGGTGCACGACTTCGTTGTCGGGATGGACCGCTGCATGCAACGCACGTGCAATCCGCGGCGCGATGCAGTTATCGAGAAAAAACCTCACGCAGCTTTGGCGTGACTCAGTGAATCCTCAAATTCGACTGCGTCGATCACTGAACTTTTGGTGACGTCGTACCAAAAGACAACTTCATCAATCGAACTTGACGCCTTCATGGCGCTAGACAAAATCGCCGTCGGCACGCCGCGATAGACAACTATTGGTTTGCCAAAG
Source organism: Chthoniobacterales bacterium (assembly GCA_049300145.1). Classification (GTDB taxonomy): domain Bacteria; phylum Verrucomicrobiota; class Verrucomicrobiia; order Chthoniobacterales; family UBA10450; genus AV133. The sequence goes on from JBAQJG010000737.1 coordinate 435, forward strand.
GCACGCCGCGGATCAACCACGACTGCCCGGTGATCACCTAACGGCCACCAACGCTCTAAGACCTGATCTTGGGAGAACTCCAGATCTTTGAAGAAGGGGGATGCGATCGCATCAAAGACTGACTGATCGTTGATTATTTCGAGCAGAATTGGCTCATCCGAATCCGCACCGATGTCGACGAAAATTGATCGCCCGTCTGTTTCGAAACGTTGAGTACAAAAGGGATGGGTCCTTCGAAAGCGTTCTGAACCTCGTCGCTCTGCTTCACGAAGAGTTTTCCAACTAACTCCAGCACGGAGAAAAGCGTCGACGACCCGGAGCTCCATTAAATCGAGAAATCCTAAAGCCAACGCGCCATCAACTGGTTGGAGTTGGCCTCGCCAAACGGGAGGTGAAACATGTTCGCGTTCGCCCGAAAAAAACTTGTATCCCCTAAGCCAACGACGAATTCGCGGAGGAGCGACCCTCGTGAGTTTCGATGCTTCCGGAACCGTATAAATCCCAGTGTTGAACGGAATGATCACAGCGTGCTCCTCGCTAATAACTGCCTAATCAACCGATTGTAAGGCTGCAGGGGTCATACCAAAAGCAGCGCGGGATTTTCAAGAAGGTGGCGAAGTTCTTTAAGATACTCCGCGCCGAGGGCGCCGTCGATGACGCGGTGGTCGCAGCTCATCGTGATCGACATGCGATGACCGGCGACGATTTGGTCGGAGTCATCGATCACTGGAGCTTTTGTGACCTTGCCGATGGCGAGGATGAAACCTTGCGGCGGATTGATAACGGCGGAGAAACTGTTGATCCCCATTCCGCCAAGATTCGAGACGGTGAACGTACCGCCTTGAAATTCCTCCGGCTTCATTCGTTTGTTGCGCGCACGGCTGGCCAGATCTTTTACTAATTCGCTAATTTCGCGGAGCGATTTGTTTTGCGCGGCGCGAATTACCGGCGTCAAAAGTCCGTCTTCGATTGCGACCGCAATGCCAAGATCGACATCGGCGTATTGCACGAATGCATCGCCGTCGAATGAGGCGTTGACTCTTGGAACTTTGACCGCGGCTTGCACGGCTGCTTTCAACACGAAATCGTTCACAGTAATCTTGGCGGTATCGGCGCCTTCGCCCGCCGATTTCAATTCTTCCCGCGCAGCCATGAGCGGCCCGGCGTTAATGTCGATGGTGAGATAAAAATGCGGAACCGGACCGAGGCTCTCGACCAGACGTTGCGCAATGATTTTACGCATGCTCGAGAGCTGAATGCGCGCGCCTTCGCCGGCTTTCACTGACGGCGCAGGTTTAGCGGCAGCGGATGGTTTTTGCAGCGCAGTCGCTTTCGATTTTGCCCCGGCGCGAACGTCGGTTTCGGTCACGCGGCCATCTGGGCCTGTCCCTTTAACGCTGGCAAGATCGACACCGAGCTCGGCTGCAATTCGGCGCGCGACCGGCGACGTTTTTATACGTAATTCCTCAGGCTGTGGTGGCAGGCGTGCCGCCTGCGCAGCCGACACGGCTGCCTCTACAGGTTTCCCTTTTTTTTCCTCTTTTGGCTCTGCTTTCCTTTCTTCTTTCTTTTCGGCTTTCGCCTCCGCGGGTTTCTCTTCTTTTTCTCCCTCACCCGGCGCTTCTTCGCCTTCGCCACCAATGAACGCGATCTTGTCGCCGATGTTTACCTTGCCGCCTTCTTCCACATAGATTTCGGTGAGTGTTCCATCTTCCGGCGATTCCCATTCCATCGTTGCCTTGTCGGTCTCGATTTCAGCCAGCACTTCACCGGCCGAAACTTTGTCGCCTTTCTTTTTTTTCCACGACACGAGTGTTCCCTCCGTCATCGTGTCGCTCAGCTTGGGCATTTGGATTTCAGGCATTTTTAGGAAGCTGAGAGTTGAGGATTGAGAAAGGAAAAAGTGAATCGTCAGGCGTAACAGACTTTTTTCACGGCTGCGATGAGTTTGTCGGCGCTTGGCAACACAGCTTTCTCTAGTCGTTCATTATAAGGCATCGGCACATCCTCTTGGGAAACGCGCAAGATCGGCGCGTCGAGCGCATCGAAAATATTTTTCTGGATGCGATAGCAAACTTCCGCGCCCACCCCGCAGAAGGGCCGGTCTTGTTCGACAATCACGACGCGGTGCGTTTTCGCAACTGAATCGAAAATTGCTTTTTCGTCGAGCGGCTTGATCGACCGAAGATCAACGATCTCCGAGGAGATATTTTCCTCTTCGAGTTGCGCGGCAGCGGCGAGCGCCAGCGGAACAGTCTGCGCGTAACAGATAATGGAGACATCGCTGCCTTCGCGCTTCACTTCCGCTTCGCCCAGGGGGATGAGCAACTCTTCGTCCGGCGGCTCGACCATTCCTTTCGAGCTGTAAAGAAGTTCCGCCTCCAAAACGAGCACCGGATTGTCGTCCCGCACCGCTGTTTTCAACAAACCTTTCGCATCACGCGGCGTGGCCGGCGTGCAAATTTTCAAACCGGGGACGTTGGCATAAAGCGGTTCAGTCGCATGTGAATGAGTCGCGCCGAGCTGATGCGCCGGACCATTCGGTCCGCGGAATGTGATCGGGATATTGAATTGTCCGCCCGACATCGTGAACATGTTCGGCGCATTGTTCACGACCTGGTCGAAGGCGACGAATGAGAAACTGAACGTCATGAACTCGATGATCGGCCGGAGCCCAACCATGGCCGCTCCGACACCCAATCCAGCGAAACCATTTTCACTGATGGGCGTATCAATGATGCGCTTCGGACCGAAGCGCTCGAGCAGGCCCTGACTCACTTTGTAAGCGCCGTGGTATTCGGCCACCTCCTCGCCCATAAGAAACACACTCGGATCGCGCTCCAATTCTTCCGCGAGCGCTTCGTTGAGCGCTTGACGATACGTGATTTCTCTCACGGTTTTGCTCCGTCGGCGTAGGTGTAATCGTAAAGTTTCTCGAGCGGAGGCTCCGGACTTTTCTCGGCAAACTTCACGCTGGCGAGCACCGTCTCCTTCGCCTGCTTGTCGATTTTGTCGAACTGTTCGTGCGTCAATTTGCCTTCACGGGTGAGTTGCGCGCGCAAGCGCGTAATCGGATCGTCGAGCCGATATTTCTCCAGCTCCGCCTTCGTCCGATAACTGGCCGGATCGGACATGGAGTGGCCGCGATAACGATACGTGCGAATCTCGACGAAGGCCGGATGCGGATCTTTGCGAATCGAACCGACGATCTCGGCGAGCTTGTCGCGCACCTCGCGGAAATTCATGCCATCGACAATTTCGCCGGGGATGTCGTAACCCTCGGCGCGATCGACAATCTGTTTGAGCGAGGTCGATCTTTTCACCGAGGTGCCCATGGCGAAGAGATTGTTTTCGCAGATCAGGACGATCGGCAGTTTGTAAAGCGCCATGAGATTGAGCGCTTCGTGAAATGAGCCTTGATTGATCGCGCCATCGCCAAAGAAACAGAGCGTCACGCGATCTTCGCCGCGATATTTCGAGGCAAACGCCATTCCCGCCGCGAGTGGAATGTGCGCCCCGACAATGGCATGACCGCCATACATGTGATTTTTTTTGTCGAAGAAATGCATCGAACCGCCGAGCCCACGCGAGCAACCGGTTTCCTTGCCAAAAAGCTCGGCCATGCAAGCATCGGCGCTGGTGCCGCGCGCGAGCGCATGCGCGTGATCACGATACGCCGTGATGACGTAATCGTCGTCGCGCACTGCCGCAACCGCTCCCGTCACCACAGCTTCCTGCCCGATATACAGATGACAGAAACCGCCGATCTTCTGCGCTTGATATTGCTGGCTCGCGCGTTCCTCGAAACGACGGATCAGCAGCATCAGCGCGAGCATCTCGACCTCGTCGCGTTGCTCGGCCCGCTGCATCGGAGAGCTACGCGACGCGAGCCAAGGCCGTTCCTGTGCGGGAGCGCGCGGTGTCGCGGCCGAAGCTCATGCAAACAACAAAGACCAGAGTGAACAGAAGATCGCTCAGGAGCGAATTGCGGAAAAACATCCAACTCGGCGTCGCGCTGTATTGAGGCAACCCAACAGTAAGCGCTTGAATCAAACTCGCAAAATTTTTTGCGTAACCGGGATCGGTCAGCCAGGCGAAGGCGTTGGTGATCGCGTAAAAGATTGTCGATCCCGCGATTGAAGCCGGCAGAAGCGTTTTCAGTGAAGCGCGATTGCGCAGCAAGAGCCCGATGCAACCGGCCAGAGCAAGCGCGAGATAGCGACAAAGAATCAGCGGATCGGTCAGCGCCACGCCGTAATGAAAGTTGAGGACTGCGTCTGAGATGAAAAGCGCAATGAGCGGTACAGTAAACTTGTATTTCGCCGGAAAATAAGCGGCGCTACAGAGGGCGATGGCCGCCAGCGGCGTGAAGTTCGACAACCAGGTCACGCCGGAATGGATCAAGAGCCCCATCGTGATGCGGTAGGCGACGGCTGCAAGCACGAGAAGAAGCGCGGGAATCATCGGCAAAGAATTTATCCGTCCTGCCAGATATGCAAAGACCATTTGCTCCGGCCCGATGAGCCCGCCGTAGATCAAAAATCAACTCTGAAACTACTACGCCGATGCAGCGACGACCGCTTTGTAAAGTCGCCCTTTGCGGCGATTAGCGGCATTGCGATGAATGATCCCTCGTTTGGCAGCTTTGTCGATTGCGGAGATGACGGCACGAATTTGATCTGGTTGAGCGCTTTGCGAGGAATGCACCTGCTTATGCATCTTACGTAAACGTGTCACAACACTGCTATTGCGGAGCGAACGCTTCAATGTCTGGCGTGCGCGCTTGGCGGCTGACTTTGTATTGGCCATTGCTTATTCAAAAAATTGTGGACGTGGACGCTCGCGGTCGCGATTGCGATTGTCAAGAGTGAGTCGCGAGGCGGCGCATTCCGACGCCAAGATCGACAATGATTGTTTGCGGAGCCGGCCGACTCCTCTTATGCGCGAGGATTCTTGCCTTGCGCGATTGTCTCGCCGTTATTCAGTACCGGCGTCGTGTTATCTTTCGGGCGGGCACTGGATCCGCGGGTGCTCGTTTGCTTTTGCCGCTGTGCAGCGAGCGCTCCCGCCACTCGCATTTGCTCGACCGTGAGCGAGGGGGACGCCGATTTGGCGCCAAGCTGATCCTGGCCTTTCGTTTTTTCCAACTCTGCCATTAGTGTATCGCTCGGAGGTATCGGCCGCGCCTTTGGCACTTTGGGCAGACCGTTTTGGACAATTTGCACGATTGAGCCGAGTGGAAGCTGATTATAAACAGCTGCGATGTCGCTCGATTTCATCCGGATGCAGCCGTAGCTGGCGGGCCGACCGATTGTTTTCTCCTGCGGCGTGCCATGGATGTAGATGCAGCGGCCGAAAGCATGAGCGTTTTGGGCTTCCAGTCCGCGCAGCCAAATGATACGCGTAATCACGGGATCGCGGCCAGGCGCATTTGGCGCGAGAATTTCGCCGGTAAACCGGCGATTATGGAACACGGCACCGATCGGTGCGTGGTCACCGATTTTTTGCGCAACGGCAAAATAGCCGAGGGGAGTTGTCATGTGCCCCAAAAAATCGCCGAGTCCGAACATCGAAGTCGAAACGGGATAGGTCGCTACCTTGGCGCCATTTTGCAACAGCATTAATTTTTGGTCGCGCACACTAATGATGACGCTATCCGAATTGCCGGGCGCGATGACGGCAGGGAGCGCCGACGGGCAAAGGCAAAGTGCGAAAATGGCCGCCGAAAAACGAAACATCGGCGCCTTCTTACTCGAAATCGACATTCTTGTCACGCGGGAATTGTGGCGGCGGCACGTGAACCGCCAAAGTTGATTCTTGGCCACCAGGGCGTAAGCGAGGAGAGCGCAACATAGAGAAAGCCACTCTGGAACATGAGCAGAAACGGTACCGAGATGAATTGTCGATGTGCGATTGCGAACCAGACGAAGTAGCTGAAATAAATCGCGAAGGCCAGCTCCGCGAGGGGCAGGGCGGATTTGAGCGGCCGGTATTTGCAGGCTCGCCAGGGCTGTGATTTGCGTTCGATCCCGTACTTGGGCGTTCGCGTGAAATCGGATTTGTGGTTAAAGAGCGCTTCCAGCACGGCCCGGGCGTTGTTGAGCGAGAGGCCGATGCCGAGCGCGAGCAAACAGGGCAGGAAAAGAATTTCTTTCATCCAGGTGCGCGGATGCAACTCGCGTTGCGCGCAAATGTAAAACACCGCCACCGATACCGAGGCGGCGAGGAAGATGGGGACGTCGATTAAAAGCGTGCGCAGCCAGCCGGGTTGTGGTCCCCCAACGGAAGGATGCAGGAGCACGCATAAACAAGCAAGAAGCAGATAGGCGAAGTTCGACATCAAGTGACCTGTGGCCTCAAGTTTAATCGGAAACGGCAACTTGCTTCGCCAAATGGTGGGCAGGAGTTTCTTGCACGTCTGGATGGAACCTTTGGTCCAGCGATGCTGTTGCGATTTAAAACCGTTCATGTCCACCGGCAATTCCGCCGGGGTCACCACATCAGGGAGAAAAATAAATTTCCAGCCCACGAGCTGCGCGCGATAGCTCAGATCAAGATCTTCGGTGAGCGTGTCATGCTGCCAGCCGCCCGCTTCTTCGATGCACGAGCGCCGCCAAAGACCGGCTGTCCCGTTGAAATTAAAAAAGCGTCCGCTCCGACTGCGCGCGGTTTGTTCGAGCAAAAGATGTCCGTCCAGAAACATCGCCTGCGCGCGTGTGAGTAATGAATAGCTCCGATTCAAATGCCCCCAGCGCGTCTGAATCATGCCAACTCTCGGATCGGTGAAAAAATCAATCGTGCGCTTGAGCAAGTCCGGTTGCGGAACAAAATCGGCGTCGAGAATACAGACAAACTCGCCTTCCGCGGAGTCGAGTCCAACAGCGAGCGCACCCGCTTTGAAACCAGTGCGATCGACGCGATGAATGAGCTGGACGTTGAAGCCGCGACCGCGCAGTTCCTCCGCGCACGAGGAGGTGATCTCGCGCGTATCGTCGGTCGAATCATCCAGCACCTGAATCTGGAGAAGTTCTCTCGGATAATCCAGTTCGCTGACCGAGCGCAGCAAGCGCTCGACCACGTAAACTTCGTTAAAGATCGGCAACTGCATCGTCACCTTCGGCAGTTGCTCGAAGTGGCAGGCCGGGAGGAGCTCGCGCCTTCTGTTTTTGAGAAAGAGATAAATGATGAAGTAGCGATGGACGCCGTAGGCGGAAAGACCGATGAGCACGCTCAGATAGCAGATTGTCCAGATAACGTGACCGAGGCTTCCTTGCATGGTGCTTCCAGGCGCTGCCCTTGGTTAGGGCAGCGAGGGCGACATGATGACGTTTCCGCCGCGGGCGTCAAATCAAAAAATGCCTCTGCTGGTGAACAGATTTCAGGCCGAAGGCTTTCGGGACGGCTCGCAACCTGAATACTGCCCGCGCCTTGCCGATGGAAATCGCGACGCGGTATCGACCATCAATCTATAGTCGCTTCGCTCTATAAAGCGCGACGCAGAGGCATCTAAGCACACCCGCGCTGCGCCGCCCGGATGGCGACGGCTGGAAGCCTCGCAAGCTATTCAGCATTCGCTTGCCTGAGGCGGGGAGCGGGTTAATTGGTGATAAGCCGCTTTTCGCGGCGCGGGATGCAAGTGCGCAAGAGATTTAAGAAATGGAAACGCGCCCGTTTCCAGCGCTTTAATATCGTCTTTCCCATCCTTCTGGCCGGATGGGTGCCGTCGATCTTAACCCTTGTCGTTTCCTACACCATCCTGACAAAAACCCTTGAATCAAAAATCCTACGCGATCGGCAGACCTTTATTCAATTGATCGGCCATCTCGTGGGCGACGACCTGGGCCGGACCAGCGGCATCATTGAGTATTATCAGACGCTGCCGGAGGCGGCGAAGATCTTGAGCGCATCCAATTCCGCAGGCTTCGCTCAACAATGGCTCAGCGCGGCATTTTACTCGCAGCCGCGCATCGACGGAATGTTTATCACGGACCCGAACGGCCATCTGATCGCGTCGCTTCCCTCCAGTCCGGAGATGTTGGGCAAGGATTTTGGGTCCGACCTCTGGCGGGACCAAGCGCGGGCATCGAACGGCGCCTTTGTTTCGGCTGTGCATCCTCGTCTCACGGATAAACGCATGGCGACCGATATTGTGGGCGCGGTCCGGGCGCCGGATGGGAGCGTTGCTGGATATCTCGGAGTCTCGGTGTTAGTGGAAAGAATCGGGCGCCGTTTGTCGATGATTGAGTTTGCCGACCAGTCGCTTTGCCAGGTCGTAGATCAAAACGGCACTGCGCTTTTTGCAAATGGTTTCCAGCCAAATCCAAGCGCCGTTTCTCCCACAGGAGAAATGCTGATGAAGGAGATCAGCAAGAGCGGAAGCGGACATTTCGAGCGGCACGGCAATCTCTATTCTTTCGGCCCGGTCGAATCGACCGGTTGGGAGGCGGTGGTGGTGCAGCCCAAAGCCATTGCCTACAAACCGGTGCACGATCTTCTCGGGCGAATGCTTGTCCTAGCGCTCTGGTTGATCGCGCTCACCTCCATTTTTGCCTCGCTCGCCAGCAGGTTTTACCGGCGGCAGACTGAGGCGACGCGGCGGATCGAGCGGGAAGTTATCTTCAACGAAAAGATTCTCGCGAACATGCCAAGCGGCATCGCTTTTGTCGATCCGGTTTCGCGGCGTTTTCTTCAAGCGAACGGAGCTTTCGCGCAGATGGCACGGCGTTTTGGAAATCTGCCGCTGGATCGGGACATTGCGCAAGCGAATTACGACGAAGTGAAGATCGCCCCGGCGGGAGCGATCGAAAAAGTGCTGGCTTTTGGAACGCCGTTTCAATCGGTCGAGCAACCGCTCAAAGATAATGCGGGCATGACGCATTTCGTGAACATCAACCTGCTCCGGTTGCAGGGCTCGCAACAAAACGTGCAAGGCGTTCTTTATCTCGTCGAAGACAAGACGCGCGACGTGACGCTGCGCCAGGAACTAGTGGGCGCAAATGCAGCCAAGGATCAATTCCTCGCCCTGCTCTCCCATGAGTTACGCAATCCTCTCTCGCCCGTCATCGCCATGGTTGGAGAATTGGAAGCGAACATTCCCGATTCGCCGCCGGTTCGGCAGGCGCTCGAAGTCATCCGGCGCAATGTCGAACTGGAAGCGCGCTTGATTGACGATTTGCTCGACGTGACGCGGATCGCAAGAGGGAAGCTGCAGTTAAGCTTCGAGATTATTTGTGTGCACGAAATTCTGCAGCGGGCCTACGAAATTTGCGGGCAAGAGATCGCCGGTAAGCATCTCCAGGCGGAATTTCGACTCCGCGCCGAGCGAGCCCATGTCGAAGGAGATCCAGCCCGTTTGCAGCAGGTCTTTTGGAATCTCATCAAGAACAGTGTGAAATTCACGCCGGCCAAGGGCCGCATCATCATCGAAACGCGCAACCCGGCGCCGGAAGAGATTGAAATTCAAATTACCGATACTGGCATCGGTATCGAGCCGGAAAAGATCGACAAGATCTTTAACGCCTTCGAGCAGGGCCAAAGCTCGATTACGCGCCGCTTTGGCGGACTCGGTCTGGGTCTTGCTATCTCCAGAGCTATGGTGGACGCGCATGGCGGAAAAATCCGCGTGGAAAGTCCGGGCAAGGATCGCGGTTCGACTTTTACGCTAAACTTGAAGACGGCGCCCGCTCCGGTGAGCGCGCAGGCTGGCGACGGCGAGCATCCTGCTGTCGATGCGCAAAAGAAGGTCGTCGTATCGCGTCCGCGGCACGTTCTTGTGGTGGATGATCATCACGATACCTGCACGGGGATGAAAATGATGCTCGAGCGACGCGGCTACCAGATTACCCTGGCCCACTCCGCTGAGCAGGCAGTGGAAAAAGCGCGTATGCAAGATTTCGATCTGCTCATCAGCGACATTGGCCTGCCGGACCGAAGCGGTTTCGATCTCATGCGCGAACTGCGGAACAGCAAAGGCCTGCGCGGCATCGCCCTCAGCGGCTTCGGCATGGAGCACGATGTGAGCAAGGCGCGAGCGGCCGGCTTCTCCGAACATCTGACCAAGCCGATCAACTTTGAGCGGCTGGAAGAGGCCATCCAAAATCTGCTCAAGCCGATTTCCCACTCGTAACCTCAACCGAGTGGGCGGCGGCGCTTACTGGCCGTTGTGGCTCTCGGCCGCCGCGTTCTCTTTCCGTTCGGAAGCTTCTTTTAATTCCCGCGAAAGTTTTTCGACTCGTTGGCGCATGATCTTGCCCGCCTTGAACTTCACCGTCGCTCGGGGTGGAATTACGAAACTGCTGCCTGGCTGATTTGGGTTGCGTCCCACCCGCGGTTTGGTCAGCCGTGGCTGAAAAACACCGAAGTTACGCAACTCCACAGCGACGTTATTAGCCAGACTGTCGGTGATTTTATCGAGCGTTCGCTGAACCACGTCGAAAACTTCGTGTTGCACCATTCCTGTTTGGTTACTGATGGCGACGACAATGTCGCGTTTCGTTAGCTTTGCCATATGTACATAATATAATCGCTCTACCCAGCCGGAGCGGCGGCCAAATTTTTGAAAAAAGGAATTTTCTTAACAGCTTAACCTCCTCCAAAGAGGAGTAAACGCAATGGGCGGCTTCCTGACGAGGAAATCAGCGAGCTGGGGCCAGCCGCCCCAAGATACGATTCAGATGATAGCGCAACACAGTTTGGCCGGCCAAGGCCTTCCGCTGCGCTTTAAGCTGGCCTTGCACCACACCGAGCTTCGTGAACACAGTATTCCAATC
>JBAQJG010000738.1:0-13506 GCA_049300145.1 Chthoniobacterales bacterium
CCACCAATGAAGCAGAAACGATGATTCTGCGACACACAAAAATCCTGGAACTCAAGAGCCGCTTGGAAAAGTTTGTTAATGACGGTGCGCTTTGTTGAAAATTCGTTGCTGTTCGATCAATCCCTCGCTATTTGCACGCTCAGGACTGCGCCAGACGAGCTCGGGCGGCATATCCAGCGCGTTGAAGGCAGCGACTGCATCCTCGTCCGTCATCGCGTGCAGCTCTTCGCGTTTCACCTGGTGCAGGTATTTCTCCGCCTCGCGCCATTGGTTCATCCAGGCGCGTTGTTCTTCGGGAGTTTCGGCCAAATGCATTACCTAACAATTTAATGGAGCCGCAGAACGAAGGCAAGACAGCGACCGAGATTGCGCCGGCACGGCCGCCACGACAGGGTTGCGCCAGCGGCCTCTACAACGAGGATGACAGTTGAACGTTGAAAGTTGAACGTTCAGCGTTTCGCCGTGAAGAATTCTAACAAGATCGCGCTCATCACTGGAATTACCGGGCAAGACGGCTCGTATCTGACCGAGCTGCTCCTGGAGAAAGGTTATGCGGTCCATGGGATCGTGCGGCGCACGAGCAATCTGCTCCGCTCGCGCATCGAGCATCTGCGGCGCGATGAAAAGATTTCCGATCACCAACTGTTTTTGCATTACGGCGATCTATCGGATGGAACAACCTTGCGCCGGATTTTTCGCGATGTGCGCCCGATGGAGCTTTATCATCTTGCCGGACAAAGTCACGTGGGTCTGAGTTTCGAAATCCCCGAGTCCACTTGCGAAGAGGCGGGCATGGCGACGCTGCGTCTGCTCGAGATTGCACGCGATCAGCCAGAGGCGATGCGGTTTTATCACGCATCGAGCTCGGAAATTTTTGGCGATGCAGCAGAAACGCCGCAAACCGAGACCACGCCGATGTTGCCGACGAGCCCTTACGGTTGCGCCAAAGCCTTCGCCACGCAGTTGGCGCGCGTTTACCGGCAATGCTACGGACTCTTCGTGTGCAACGGCATTCTCTACAATCACGAATCGCCGCGGCGCGGAGAAAATTTCGTTACGCGCAAGATCGCGCACGCGGTCGCGCGGATTGCCCGCGGTCTCGATGTCGATCTTGTCCTGGGCAATCTCGAAAGCCGAAGAGACTGGGGCCGCGCTCAGGATTCCGTGCAGGCGATGTGGCTGATGCTGCAACACAACACCGCTGACGATTATATCGTGGCGACCGGCGAGACGCATTCCGTGCGCGAATTTGTCGAAGCCGCATTCGCAGTGGTCGATGTTCCGTGGAAGAAATATGTGAAGCACGATCCCTCGTTCGATCGACCGGCCGAGCCGGCGCGTCTCGTTGGTTGCGCGGACAAAATTGGCAAAACGCTTGGCTGGAAGCCGACCGGAACTTTTCCGCAACTGGTGCGCGAAATGGTCGAAGCAGAGTTGAAAGAGGTTGAAGCGTTGAAATGTTAAAACGTTAAAGCGTTGATCGCTCCCCTGATTTGAATCAGGCGATCCGACGAATTAACGATTTACGTTTTCTTGCGGACAGCTAGTTTGGCCCGGTGAAAAAGATCGAGGCGATCGTCAAGCCATTTAAAACCGAGGCGGTGAAAGAAGCGCTTGCTGAGGTAGGCGTGGAAGGAATGACGCTCAGCGAAGTGAAAGGCTTCGGCCGGCAAAAAGGCCACAGCGAGATCTATCGCGGCAGCGAATACACAGTGGATTTCCTGCCCAAGATCAAATTCGAGATCGTCGTGCCGGACGATCGGGCCCAACGCGTGGTCGACGCGATTCTGCGCTCCGCCAGGACGGGCAAGATCGGCGATGGAAAGGTTTTCGTGGCAGAAGTCGAACAAGCCGTCCGCATCCGAACGGACGAGCGCGGGGCAGAGGCGCTTTCGTGAAGTTTGAAACCGTTAAACCGTTAAACCGTTGAAACGTTGGTGAGACGAAACACTCATTTTATCCATGAAGAAAACATCCAACACTCAACGCCGAACGCTTAATTTCGAATGGAGTGCAGACGGCTTTTGCCGTGAAACGCCAACTGAAGAATACCGGAATAATCAGACTCCGCCAAAATATGATCTTGAAGACAGACTTCTGGATTTCGCAGTAAACATCGTCGAACTGACCGAATCATTGCCCAACACGAGATCCGGAAATCACATTGCAAGCCAACTTCTGCGGTGCGGAACGTCGCCGCTCTCCAATCATGGCGAGGTTGAAGCAGCGGAATCACGGAAGGATTTTGGGCGTTCGACGTTTGCCTCCGGCGTTTTGAGCGATGTTTAACGATTCAGGAAGTAACAATTTAACACCTTAGCGAATGCACGACTTTTTACTATCAACCTTGCTTGGCGTTGTCGAAGGACTCACGGAATTTCTTCCGGTTAGCTCGACCGCGCATCTGCGTATCGTCGAAGCGCTGCTGCGCATCGATCTTCAGGATGGCTTTTGGAAAATGTACACCATCGTCATTCAGCTCGGCGCCATCCTGGCGCTGCCGGTCTATTTTCGGGAGCGGATCATGCAGTTCATCCGCACATTTCCGAAAGGCGAACGCGGCGATCGCACCATCTTCACGCATCCGTTGAGTCTGACGTTGATCGCGTTCGTCGTCACCGCGCTTCCGGCCTGGGCCTTGACGAAACAGATCGGCAAGAACCTGGAAAGTCTGTGGGTGATGGCCTGGGCGCTTTTAATTGGCGGCATCGTGATGTGGATCGTCGATGCAGTTTTCACGCGGCCGCGCATCTCGCACATGGAAGAGATGAGCTTGCCCCAAGCGGTCTGGATCGGCGCGGCGCAAATTCTTTCAGCAGTCTTTCCCGGAACTTCGCGATCGATGTCCACCATTGCTGCGGGGGAAGTGGCCGGCATGTCACGGCCGGCCGCGCTCGAGTTTTCATTTTTCCTTTCCATGCCGACGATGATTGTGGCGACCGGCTACGACTTTTTGAAAACGGTCGCGCCGTACCATCACGGCGAAACCGCGGGTAATCTCGCGCCGCTCACGATGAACGGCCATGAGTGGATTGTGCTCGCGATCGGGTTTGTGGTTTCATTTTTTGTGGCCCTCGGCGTGGTCGCTTGGTTTATGCACTGGGTGCGCGCCCGCGGCCTTGCGCCATTTGCGATTTATCGGCTCGTTCTCGGCACTGCATTATTGACGTTGCTGGCGCGCGGCCTCATGTGATCGATTGTCCATGGAGGCCGACGTAATCCTTCCCGACCTGCAAAGCTGCCTACTGTGCGAAGATGTCCGCTGCGAATTCAATGGGATGCAAACCCTCGTTGGCGTCATCAACGTCATCCCGGCGCCGGCGCTGCCGGTCAATTGTTTGCGTCTCTGCATTTGGGCGCGTTGGTGCAGCGGCGCGGGAAAATTCCGGCAAAAGTCGCGGATTGTGGGCGTGGATGAGCAGCAGGTCATTGCTCAGGCGGAAGTGGAGTTCGTGCTCAAGGAGATGGAAGGGCACGCGACGAACGTGCATTACTTCGGCGGTGTCCAGTTTCAGCAGTACGGATTGCATCATGTTGAGATTTATCTCGGCGACGAATTGCGGCTGCGCTTTCCGCTCCCGGTGGTTCGGGTGAGACCGCCGCAAACGGCTGCTTAAAGTTTTCAGGTCCCCGAAATTCAGGGCTTGCCTTCCGCCGCGAGTTTGGCTAAAAGAGCCGCTTTTCATGCCGAAAAAGATTTCCACAGCGTTGCTTTGCAGCTTCGCGTTTCTCGGACAAATGCACGCGCAGGAAGTGATCATTGCACGAGAAGCGAAACCAAACGCGCCCGAGCGAGTGGTGTCGATCTCCGAGCAAGCGGGTCCAGAGATTGACCGAGCCCAATCGGTGCCTGCGGCACCCCCGAAATCTCGAGTTGGCGAAAAGGAACCGGCTTCCGCTAAACTCACGGTCGAGCAAATGCGAAGGGCGGGAGTGCTCGCGGCTGAGCGAGGGGAAAAATTACGCGGCCTTGAACCGGCGAACATGACACGCCCCAGCTCACACCCTCCGAAACCGGAAACGACCGTCGTTCGACCGTTAGATCGGCCAGCACGCGAGGATGAACCGATTCGTACTCACCCGTTGAGCTTCAGTGGTGACGCGGCGTTCATCAAATTAGCAAACGGTTTCGATTTCCCCGTGGGTAAACCGGAGGCGCAGGGTTATTACAAGGCGCGCGGATTTCGGTCCGGCGGACATCTTGGCGAAGATTGGGATGGGGTCGGGGGTGGAGACACCGATCTAGGTGACCCCATTTACAGTATCGGCGACGGCGTGGTGGTCTTCGCGCGCGCGATTGTCACATGGGCTGGGGGAATGTCGTCATCGTACGCCACGCTTATAAAGAGGGCGGCGCGATCAAAAATATCGATTCACTTTATGGCCATCTCGACAGCATCCTGGTGCAGCGTGGGCAACGCGTTGCGCGTGGGGAGAAAATTGCCACCATGGGCACGGCGCACGGATTATACGATGCACACCTGCATTTGGAGATCCGCAAAAACATCACCATCGGAATGAGCCGCGATGCATTTGCGCACGACTTCAGCAATTACTATGACCCAAGCCAGTTCATCCTGTCGCATCGAAATCTGCAAACAGGCGCTAGGACTTACGGCGTCGCGATGAACACATTCACGCACGACAGGGCCATTCAGTGGGACAAGGCGCGGAATTATTCGCATCATCGCGGCGGGACCGGTGAGTCGGCGGCGGCGTTGAAAAAGGCGCTGGCATCGCAGCATTAAATCGCGCGGGGCAATGATCGGAGGCGCCGGCAGCGCAGCGCACTCTCAACGAAATTACAATCGGCCAGCCAGCGCAAGAATCAGCACGATCAATAAGATCAGACCGATTCCGCCGCTCGGATAGTAACCCCAGCCAGAACTATACGGCCAGGCCGGGAACGCTCCTATCAGCAGAAGCACGAGAATAATCAACAGAATTGTGCGCATGATTGACTTAACGCGGCTGGTCAGCGAGTTGGATGTTTATTTTTGTCTCGATCCGTAACGGCGGCCGCGAGCGACCGAAACATCGACAAAAGCAAAATCCCTTGCAGCCGCCTACCCGTAACATATTCTTTATCGGCAGTCCCGAGCGTGTCCGGCCGGATGCATCGGGAAAATTTTTGCCCATTTTCAATTTCGATGGCGAACACGATTCTAGTCGGCGCGCAATGGGGCGATGAAGGGAAGGGGAAGATCATCGACGTGCTCACAGCCAAGGTCGACGTCGTCGTGCGGAGTCAGGGCGGGAACAATGCCGGCCACACCGTCATCCATCGCGGTGCCAAGTACATTCTGCACCTGATTCCATCGGGAATACTCCGGCGCGGAAAGATTTGCGTGATCGGCAACGGCGTCGTTGTCGATCCGGTCGCGCTGGTCGCAGAAATCGAAGGTCTGCGCAAATTGGGAATCATCATCGGCAAGAACCTGCTCATCAGCGATTGCGCTCACTTGGTGTTGCCTTATCACCGGCTGCTCGATGAGCAACGCGAGTTGCGCCAGGGCCGCGCGAAACTCGGGACGACGAAACGCGGGATCGGGCCGGCCTACGGCGACAAGGCCGCCCGCACCGGCCTGCGCATGTCAGATCTGATGCTGCAGCCGATTCTTTTCTCGAAAAAGTTGCAGGCCAAAATTCTCGAGAACAACAGCATCCTCCAGGCGCTCGGGGCAAAGCCGATCAATTTTCGCGAGGTGAACGAAAGTTATCTTGCCGCCGGGGAAAAGTTGCGCCCGTTTGTCGACAACACAGTGGTTTATCTTCATCGCGCCCTCGAGCGCGGCAAAGAAATCCTCTTTGAAGGCGCGCAAGGCACATTTCTCGACATCGATCACGGCACATATCCGTACGTTACCTCTTCGAATACAACCGCTG
This sequence comes from Chthoniobacterales bacterium, assembly GCA_049300145.1. GTDB lineage: Bacteria > Verrucomicrobiota > Verrucomicrobiia > Chthoniobacterales > UBA10450 > AV133. The sequence goes on from JBAQJG010000738.1 coordinate 5,887, forward strand.
GCGGTGCGTGCACCGGCACCGGCGTGCCGCCGCAGCGGATGGATCGGGTGGTCGGAGTCATGAAAGCGTATACGACGCGCGTAGGCGAGGGGGCTTTGCCCACCGAAGATGAAGAATTAGCCAAGATGCTCCACCAATTGGGGCGCGAGTTTGGCGCAACCACTGGCCGGGCGCGCCGCTGCGGCTGGTTTGATGCCGTGGCCACGCGCTATGCAACAATGATCAATGGCATCGATGAGCTCGCCATTACTAATCTGGATGGGCTCGACCAAGTCGATCCAATTCGTGTTTGCGTGGGGTATCGGCTAAATGGAAAGCGTCTGGATGTTCCGCCGTGCGATGCAGCCCAACTCGACAATTGCGAACCGATCTACAAAGAGATGCGCGGCTGGAATCAGTCTACGCAATCAGCGCGGAAACTTTCGCAACTGCCCTCAGCCGCAAAAGATTACGTAAAATATATTGCCAAACTCACCGGAGCCAGATTATCGATCATCAGTGTCGGGCCAACCCGCGCTCAGACGATCATTCTCTAGCCATGCCCCATAGCGCGAGATCGGTTCCTCGGCACGTCGCTATCATCATGGACGGCAACGGCCGCTGGGCCAAGGCGCGCGGTCTCCCACGCATCAAAGGCCACGAACAAGGAGCGCACGCCGCGCGCGAATGCGTGGAAGGCTGCGGCGAATTGAAGATCGAGTATCTCACGCTTTACGCATTCTCAGCGGAAAACTGGCAGCGCCCAAAAAGCGAAGTCTACGCGCTGATGCGGCTGCTGGAAAAGTTTCTGAAGGAAAAAACGGCGGAGCTGATCGAGAAAAATGTACGCCTTCAAGCGATCGGGCGGCTGACTGATCTTCCCGAAAGTTGCCAGAAACAATTGCACAAAACGATCGAAGCCACCTCATCCAATAACGGACTCACGCTGATTCTCGCGCTCAGTTACGGGGGACGGCTGGAGATCATCGACGGAATCAAGAGCCTGCTCCGCGCGGTCGAGCTCGGCCACATCGACAAAGCGATGATCGACGTCGAAATGTTCAGCAAACATCTGTACACGCGGTACTATCCCGATCCCGATTTGCTCATTCGCACTTCGGGCGAGATGCGCTTGTCGAACTTCCTTCTGTGGCAACTTTCCTACACGGAAATGTACGTGACGCCGAGACTCTGGCCTGATTTCACAAAAAAAGATCTCTTCGCCGCGGTCGAGGAGTTCAGCCGCCGTCAACGGCGTTACGGAGCGGTTGAATGATGCAGCGCGCCCGCAATGGACGAATGCAAAGCGTTGGTCTGGTTGCCGTGCGGCGATCCGAAAATTGTAGGGTAGGCGCGTCGCCTGCCAAACTAGGGATCGGCAACCGGAGCGGTTGCCCTACAACTGTAGCCGCTTCGCTGTGCGAAGCGCGACGCGGGTTTGCATTTCACACATGCGCCGCGCCGCCCACAGGGCGGCGGCTACAGAAATACTTCCGCCACGGAGTCTGCCAGTAATTTGCCGGCGCGGGTCAAAACAAAATTGCCGTTCGATCGCCGAAGCAAACCTCGCGCGACGAATTCGCCGGTCTCGTTAGGCCAATTATCGAGCAAGTGGCCGGAAACTCCATCGCGTGTTCGAAGTGAAAGCGCGATTCTTTCCGAGCGTTTCATCGTCGATGTTAGATTCTCGGTCGATCCAATCGTTGATTGGTCTTGGAAAATGCGCGCGGTGTATTCGCGGTAATCAGCAATATTCTGCCAGCGTTGCAACCCGCGTGTGGAAAATGCGCTCGGGCCGATACCGAGATAATCCTCGCCGGCCCAATAAGCGCGATTGTGCAGCGAAGAAAAGCCGGGGCGCGCGTAGTTCGAGATTTCATAATGTTCGTAGCCCGCGTCCTCCAGGATCGACATCGTCATCTCGAAGAAATCCGCTTCAATGTCGGCGTTCGAACGAAGTTCACCACGCGAATGGCGCAGAAAAAACTCTGTGTCCTCCTCGTAAGTCAGGCAATAAGCGGAAATATGCTCAGGCTGCAGCGCGATCGTCTTCTCGAGCGTCGTTCGCCATTGTTCTCGGGTTTGTCCGGGAAGCCCAAACATAAGATCGACATTAATATTTGAGAATCCGGCGTCCCGAAGAATGAAGAATGACTTCTCTGCTTGCTGCGCATTATGTTCGCGTCCCAAAATTCTCAGCAATTCGTCATCCCACGATTGCACGCCGAGACTAATCCGATTGACGCTGAATCCTTGCAGCATGTCCGCCTTGCGGGCGGAGACGCTTCCGGGATTCGCTTCGATCGTCCACTCTTTTACTTGCCACAAATCGAGCCGCTCGCGAAATCCGCGCAAAAGAAATTCCAGTTGCGAGGTGGACAGCGCAGTCGGCGTCCCGCCGCCGAAATAAACTGTCGACGGAACAATCTTGCACGATGCGCTCTGCTGTTCGAGTTCACGTAGAATCGCTGCACAAAATCGCTGTGTCTGCGAAGGGTCCATCAGCGTTTTGTAAAACGCGCAGTACGGGCAGATGCGCGCACAGAACGGGATATGGACGTAAACGTGACGAATCATCTCTTCTGTGGTGGCAGGCGTGTCCCCCGCAGCCGGTACGGCTGCCTCCACAGTTCCGGAGTTGTGATTCGCGCTGTCGCTCATAAAGTCCGTTGCCACCGCTCAAAGTATCTTGTCGATCCAAAAGTTAGCTTTTGTTTTTTTCTGCGTCATCACCTCGGCGTTTGCGCAAGGCTCGCGGCCAACGCCCACTCCCTCCAGCGTGTATGCGGTGCACGATCCGGACGCGATCAAAGATTACGAGACGAATCCGCGCATCGTGCACGCGATGGTGAATCGACTCGTTCTTGCGGCGACCGGTCAACCTGACATCGCCAGGGCCTGGGGGTCGCTGGTATCTCCGAATGACGAGATCGGAATCAAAATCTGCGCGGCTGGCGGCGAACTTTTCACAACGCACCATGACGTGGTCAATGCGATTGTCGATGGTCTCGTCGCCGCGGGACATGCGCGCAGCAGCATTATCGTGTGGGACCGCTCACTGGGCGGAATCAAGGAAGCTGGTTATCGGCCAGGGGCGGATGGTTATCAGTTGAGAGCGATCGCGCCACGCGAGGGATATGATTCTAAAGCCATCTTGTCCATGCCGTTGCTCGGAAAACTGGTTTGGGGCGATCTCGAATATAAGAGCGATAAAGGGAAAATGCCGCTTCTTTCCGACACCGAGAACACGAGCAACCTGAGTCATTTTTCGCGCATCGTTTCCACCGAGGTCACAAAAATCATCAACGTTCCGGTGATGAGCAGCAATGAAACCAACGGCATCGCTGGTTGTCTTTACAACGTGACCATCCCAAACATCGACAATTGGCGCCGCTTCAGCCAAGGCTCCCGTTTTGGCGCGGAGAGCATCGCGGAAATTTATAGCGATCCACTGATCGCAAAGAAGGTGGTGTTCAATTTGATGGACGGTCTGGTCGCCCAATATGCTGGAGGTCCTCAGTCGCAACCGAACTACGCGCTGCATCACGCTACCCTCTACGCGAGCAGAGACCCCGTGGCGCTGGACGCCGTAGCGTTGAAACAATTGGAGCAATGGCGCGCCCGCGCGAGCCTGCCGGCCATCGGTCACATGGCCGATTACGTGTCGATCGCCGGCCAGCTCGGTCTGGGCAACTCGGCCCCGAATCGGATCGAGATTCGAAATGTCGGACAATGAGGTTTGGTCAAATGAGAAGGCATGAGCGGCCGGATTGACTTTTCCGCTCGGCCGCTGGGCGGATCGATTCTGCGCTCGGTGTCGCGATCGTTCTATCTTTCCATCCGAATTTTGCCCTGGCGCTTGCGTGAGCCGGTTGCGCTAGCCTATCTGCTGGCGCGGGCAACGGACACCGTGGCAGACACCGCGCAAATCCCGTGGGCCGTGCGCGCGCAGACTCTGCAAACGTTGGGAAACATGATTCAAGGCAAAGCTTCGCGAGAAGGCCTTGATTCGCTCGCCGCGGCGAACTCACCCGCTGGCGTCGTCCGTCCATCTCGTTCGACTTCCGTCGGTTCGATTGCCGATCTTGTCGCGTCGTTCGCACCGTTGCAGGAAAATGCGGCCGAGCGAACGCTTCTCGAATCGTTGCCTCATTGTTTGGAATGGCTCGAGCAATTGAATGGGGCTGATCGGGATGACGTTCGCGCCGTGCTCGCGAAAATCACACAGGGCCAAACGCTCGACCTGCAACGCTTCGGTAATCCGGCCGAAGTTCACGCGCTCGCCACCGCCGCCGATCTGGATGAATACACGTATCTCGTGGCCGGGTCTGTCGGCGAATTTTGGACACGGCTCTGCTTTCGACATGTGCGGAAATTCGCCAGGCTGAGCGCAGAAGAGATGCTCGATCACGGCAAGCGTTACGGCATGGGATTGCAATTAATTAATATCCTGCGCGATGCCGGCGCCGATCTTCGCGCGGGTAGATGTTACTTTCCGAATGAAGAACTGGCTATGGCGCGGATGGACGCGTCGCAGATTCTTCGTGAACCGGAGCGTTTTCAGCCAATTTATCGAAAGTGGCTCGAAAGAGCCAAGCAGGGCGTCGAAGCCGGAATGCAATATTCGCGGGCCATTCGACATCGGCGCATTCGGGCAGCGACGGTTTTGCCCGCGCTGATCGGCACGCGCACACTCGCACTCTTGCGGGGCGCAGGGGCAACGATGTTGCAGCGAAAGATCAAAGCCTCTCGCGGCGAAGTGCGGGCGATGATTGCATCAATGGCAATCACATTCGCATCGCGTTCGCGGATCGACGCGATGTTCCGGCGATTGTCACTCAAGCGGCCCCGAAAGCATTCGGGGTCGCTTGAATCAACGCGACGCTCATCCGCCTTTGCCAAGCTACGGCGAGACAAGTAGAGCGTCGCTACAGGAAATAACTGCGTTGTCTTTCCGTGACCGGTCGTTCCAGCCGCTCCAGCACTTGAAGCATGTCTTCCCAGACTTTCCGTTTTTCCGACGGCGATTGGTTCCGCAGCAGATAGGCGGGATGATACGTAATCATCAACGGCGTTCCATTGTACGAGTGCCATCTGCCGCGTAACTCCCGCATCGTTCCGCGCGTGCCCAACAAACCTTCGACCGCAACCGCCCCGAGTGCGACCAGAACCTTTGGCTGAATGATGTCGATCTGCTCGACCAGGTATGGCCGGCAGGTTTGCATTTCGAGCGGCGTCGGTACTCGATTTCCAAACGAACCGGGCGGCATGTCAGGCCGGCATTTGAGAATATTTGCGATATAGACGTCCTCGCGCGCACAACCCATCGCTTTAATGATTTTCGTGAGCAATTGTCCGGCGCGTCCTACAAACGGCTCGCCTTGCGCGTCTTCATCCACGCCCGGCGCTTCGCCGATGAACATGATCTCGGCGTCCGGATTTCCTACGCCGAAAACAGTCTGCGTGCGCGAACAGGCAAGGTGTGGACACTTCGTGCAAATGCGAACCCGTTCACGAACCGGCGCGAGCAGTTCCGCTTTGTTGGGAGTAAAGCGGTGCAATTGCGTGAGCGAATTTCTCGATGCGCGCGGCAATCGATCACTTGTCTCACGAATTCTTTCCAGGGCCGCGATGACGAGATCAAGAGCAGGCTCTTGCATTCCGGGCGATCATCCAAGGTTTTGCGCACGACGGCAATTTTTTTCCGGAACATCGGCTTCGAGCCCGTATGCCCAACGGCACGTTGCCCGTTGATTTAAGGACGACGGACAGCACATCCGTTGGGCGTACAGCTAGAATGGCTATGTTCCACATTAAGCCATGGACGCGCGGCTTTCAGATTACGCCTACGATCTGCCTGCCGAGCTGATCGCGCAGCGGCCGCGGCCGCGACGCGAGGACGCTCGCATGATGGTCTTGCGGCGCGATGCGCAAACCATCGAACATCGACAGTTCGTCGAATTGAGAACACTGCTCAGCCCGGGAGATCTACTTGTTCTTAACGACACGCGTGTAGTCCCAGCGAGAAAATTTTCCGATGATGGCGCGATCGAATTTTTGTTGGTCGAGCGTCTCGGACGCGCCCGCTGGAAATGTTTGATCAGACCCGGTCGAAAATTTCGCGTGGGCGCCACAACCAGAATCGACCATGTAATCGCACGCGTTGAAGAAATCCTGCCAGAGGGCGAGCGGATCGTGGCCCTGGATGAAGATATCGATCTTTATGCCGGAGGTTCCATGCCGTTGCCGCCGTACATCGGACGCGAGAGTGACGTGCAGGATGAGGCGCGTTATCAAACGATTTTTGCGGACGCGCCTGGCGCGATTGCTGCGCCCACCGCTGGTCTGCATTTCACCCGTGAGATACTGGATGAGATTCCTCACGCCTTCGTTACGCTCCATGTCGGCACGGGGACATTTCGGCCAGTGCGATCAGAAAAGATCAGCGAGCACCGCATGCACGCCGAGCGATTTTCGATTTCGCCTGCCGCCGCGCAGAAGATCGGCCGTGCCAAGCGAGTCGCCGCGGTTGGAACAACAACCGTCCGCCTCCTTGAATCGGCGCGTCGTCAAGATGGGAAATTGGTCGCGCAAACGGGATCGACCGACATTTTCATTTATCCGCCCTTTGAGTTTCGAATAGTCGATTTGCTGCTGACTAATTTTCATTTGCCGCACTCGACCTTGCTCATGCTAGTGAGCGCGTTTGCCGGCCGCGAATTTTTGCTGCGCGCGTACGAGGAAGCGATTCGCGAACGCTATCGGTTTTACAGCTACGGCGATTGCATGCTGATTTTGTGAGGGAAGGCTACCGGCTCGCCTTAGGAGGGAATGGGTTCGTTGCCACCGCCACGACCGCGTCGATTCGCCCATAGGCGAAGCGGATCCCATCTGGCGAGAACGCAAGCGAGGTGACGCCTTGTCCAGGGTACCCTAGCTCTTGGTCGTAGAAAAGCTGCAACGTCCAATCGGAAACTCGCCAAAATTGAATTTGGCTCTGTCCTCCCACAGCCAGGTAGTGACCATCGGGGGTAAAGGCGAGAGCCTGGTTCTGATCTGACAAGCTAGCGACCTGCAACCAGTCCGAAGTCCGGTAAACGTGAATCGGATTGCAGGCGACCGCGAGAAGCGTTCCGTCGGGAGAGAATAGGGTCAGCCCGCTGACGGGAAAAGTGCGAATAAAGGTGCCATCGGAAACGTGCCAAACTGCCGGCACGCTTTCGCAGCTAGCGGAGATGAGCGCGTCATCGGCTGAAAAGTTGATGGCCATGAATGGCCCAAAAAGGAGTGGCCCTGACAACTCCCGCACGAGCGTCCAATTCGAGACATTCCATAATTTGATCACATCGTTGTTCCCGTCGAACAAAGCACCGGAGGCCAACAGGCTTCCATCGTGCGAAAACGTGAGGCCAGTAATATCTTGCGTATGGCCAACCAAAGTCTGCATAAGCATGCCGTCAGCTGTCCGATAGATTTTCACTGTGTGGTTGGCGCCGGGCAGGGCGATCAGTTGCCCATCCGGCGATAGCGCCATCGTCGTCACAGACGCGGTCGCGTTAATTGCGCTCAAAAACCGACCGGTCAATGCGTCCCAAAACCGTGCGGTAGTGTCCGCGCCGCTGATCAACCGACCATTGGGCG
>JBAQJG010000739.1:0-2666 GCA_049300145.1 Chthoniobacterales bacterium
GCGCCTTACCTTTCGTTTTTACATTTTCGGCAAACTCGACGAGCCGTTCCGTCGCGTCGGCTCCGCGGTTCAACAGCACATCTTCCACCCGCTCGCGCAGCTCCGGCTCGATCTCTTCGTAAACGGCGAGCTGACCCGCGTTGACAATGGCCATGTCCAGACCAGCGCGGATCGCGTGAAAAAGAAACGCCGCGTGCATCGCCTCGCGCACGGTGTTGTTTCCCCGGAACGAAAACGAAATGTTGCTTACACCGCCGCTCACGCGCGCACCGGGAAGATTTTTCTTAATCCAGCGCGTCGCTTCGATGAAATCGACCGCGTAATTACGATGCTCCTCCAGACCAGTCGCGACGGTCAGGATGTTTGGATCGAAAATGATATCCTGAGGTGAGAAACTGGCGCGCTCAGTCAGGAATTTGTAAGCCCGCGCGCAGATGTCGATCTTGCGCTCAAAGGTATCGGCCTGACCTTGCTCATCGAAAGCCATCACGATGACGGCCGCGCCGTATCGCCTAACGAGTCGCGCTTGCCGGAGAAATTCTTCCTCGCCATTTTTCAAGCTAATGGAATTGACGACCGCTTTGCCTTGAACGCATTTCAAACCCGCTTCGATGACGCTCCACTTCGAGCTGTCGATCATAATCGGGATGCGCGCGATCTCCGGTTCGCTTCCAATCAGATTCAGGAAGCGCGTCATCGCCGCCTCCGAATCGATCATCCCTTCGTCCATGTTCACGTCGAGAATGTTCGCGCCGCCTTGCACCTGCTGCCGGGCCACGGCGAGCGCGCCATCGAAATCATCATCGAGAATTAGTTTCGAGAACTTTGGCGAGCCAGTGATGTTCGTTCGCTCACCGATGACCACGAAGCCCATCTCCGGAGTGACATTGAGCGGCTCGAAGCCGGAGAGCTGTAACGCGCCATCGCGCGAACGATCGTTGCGCTCGTCTTCTCTGGGGAGCGCACGCGTCGCAGCAGCGCGCCCGTCTTCGGCTTTAACCGCGCGCGGTTTGCAATCGCGCACCGCCTCTGCGATTAGGCGAATGTGCTCCGGAGTCGTTCCGCAACAACCTCCCACGATATTGAGCCAGCCGTTGGCCGCCCACGTTTTTAGTTTCGGCGCGAGCGTTTTAGGCGTCTCAGGAAATCCAGTTTCCGAGAGCGGATCGGGTAATCCCGCATTCGGATACGCGCTCACGTAAAAAGGAGTGACTCGCGCGAGCTCCTCGATGAATGGCTCCATTTCATCTGGACCGAGCGAACAATTCAAACCAACGATGAGCGGCTGGGCGTGCGCGATGGAGATGAGAAACGCTTCCACGGTTTGACCGCCCAAGGTCCGGCCGGACCGATCTGTCACCGTACCCGAAATCACGAGCGGAAGTTTCTTTCCGGTCTGTTGGAAAACTTCCGCGATTGCGAAGAGCGCCGCCTTCGCATTGAGCGTGTCGAAGATTGTTTCAACAATCAAAAGATCGACACCGCCTTCGACCAGCGCGCCTACCTGGTCGAAGTAAGTCTGGCGCAGTTGATCGAACGTTACCGCGCGAAAGCTTGGATCATTTACATCTGGAGAGATGGACGCGGTGACGGGAAGGGGACCAATCGATCCGGCGACGAAACGAGAACTCCCAGTTTGCTTTGCCGCGCGAACCGCGGTGCCGCGCGCGATCCTCGCGGCAGCCACGTTCATCTCGTGCACTAGCGCCCGCAGAGCGACATCGTCCACCACGCGTTGAAAGAATTGTCGGTCCTTGCGTCCCTGCGCTGGCTCTTCGGGAAAGAGAAAATCGTGCAAGCCGATTGTAGTCGCGCTGAAGGTATTTGTTTCGATGATGTCGGCGCCGGCTTCGAGATACTGGGCATGAATCTCCTCGATGATTTCCGGCCGGGTGAGCAGCAGCAGCTCGAGACTGCCTTTTAGATCTTTGCCCTTCCAATTGCGAAAACGCACGCCGCGATAATCCGCTTCTGACAATTTGTGGCGCTGGATCATTGTGCCCATGGCGCCGTCGAGGACGACGATGCGTTCGCGCAGGAGCTCTTCCAGTGGATGCAAGTCAGGCGGCATGATTACCGATAACTAAACGGCCTTTTCTGCAATCATCAAGGAACAAATTGACGCATCATGATGCGTAGATGTGTTACGTAACACTTACTCCGTCTCTTGCCCTCGAGCAATGACGGAATGTCGAATGACGAAACCTCGCGTGGCGTCATTCGGATTTCGACCTTTGCCCACATAGGCGGAGAGAATTCTCGACTTCAGTTGGAGGGGCAATTAGGTGACTGAGCCGTGGAAGCGATCCGGCTCTTTAAATTACTTAACCGCGATCAACGCAACACCTTCGTCGCTTGTTTTCTCGGCTGGGCACTGGATGCGCTCGACTTCTTTTTGCTCACGTTTGTCGTTCCGGCCGTTGGCCACGATTTTGGCCGGAGCGTTATCGATGTGGGCTGGGCCATCACGATCACACTGGCGATGCGCCCGGTCGGCGCGTTTATCTTTGGATTGCTGGGCGACCGATTCGGGCGGCGTATCCCGCTCATGATCGACATCGTTTTTTATTCGATCATGGAATTGCTCACCGCCTTCGCGCCGAATTTCACGATGTTCCTGATTTTTCGCGCACTCTACGGAATCGGCATGGGCGGAGAGTGGGGAC
>JBAQJG010000740.1:0-2367 GCA_049300145.1 Chthoniobacterales bacterium
GGAAAAACTATGATGTTACCACTACTGGCAGAAATGACCGGAAGCATTCACGTTGGCCTCGCCGCGATGGGCGTTGGGATAGGTATTGGCCTTACCGGTATGGGTATGGTAAACGCGGTCGGCCGCAATCCCGGCGCTTTCACTCCAATTCTAGTGCATGGGATTCTGGCAATCGCATTCACAGAGGCGATCGTGTTCTACGCTCTCTTTCTTCTTGCTCACTAAGATTGTTGGGCACGGCGGCGATTGTCGCTGCGCCTGAGCTTTAGTTATGAACGTGATGATTACAGCTGCGAGCGGGGGTTTTACCGACATGTTGCGCGATACAGCCAACACCTTCGGTTGGAATCCCTGGTTATTTTTGTCGCAAGTCATCAGCTTCGTCATCGTCGCGCTTTTGCTGCGCCGCTTCGCTTACAAACCGATCCTCGCCGTGCTGCAAGAGCGCCGCCGGCGGATTGAGGAAGGCTTGATCAACGCGGATAAAATCAAAAAAGAGCTCGCCGAAGCTGAAAAACGCTACGCGGAGATTCTGGCCAAAGCTAATGCTGACGCGCAAAAAATGATCGACGAAGCGCGCGAGAGCAGCGCCCACGTAGCTGAACGCAAACAGCAGGAAGCGGTCGCCGCCGCGGAGCAGATCATCGCGAAAGCGCGTGAAGCCAGCAGGATCGAGCATGAGCGCACGATGGAGGCCTTAAAACGCGAGCTCGGACGGCTGGTGGTCGATACAACGGCGAAAGTCACTGGCAAAGTACTTACTTCCGACGATCAAAGGCGGCTTCAGGAAGAAGCGGCGCGTCAACTCGCCTCATGAAGATCAATAAGGAAATTCGCCGGCTTTCCCGGGAAATGGTGCGCGCCAGTTTCATCGATGGCCAGCTCGATCGCGGAAAGATTGCGACCCTGGTGCAGTCATTGATCGCGAAGAAGCCGCGCAACTGCATCGGCATTCTCCAGAATTATAAACAACTTCTTCGTCTTGAGATCGAGAAACGCCATGCGCGAATCGAAAGTGCGACCGAACTGAGTGCGGAGACAAATTCACGAATCCTCCAGAACCTGAAGAAAAAATACGGACGCGATTTAACTACGGAGTTTGTTGTGAATCGTGAACTTCTCGCCGGAATGCGCATTCGCGTGGGGAGCGACGTTTGGGACGGCAGCGTGCGCCATCGGCTGGAAAGTCTCCGGCAACAATTTTAACCAACCAGAACCATGAGCAGCATACTTGAGGAGATCGAAACAAAAATCGCGGGGCTAAAAACATCAACGACGAAAAGCAATGTCGGTGTCGTGCGCGAAACCGGCGATGGCGTCGCCCGCATCGAAGGTCTTAGCGAAGTCATGCTCAACGAGATGATTGAATTTCCAAACGGAGTTTTTGGCCTTGCCTTAAATCTCGAAGAGACAGAGGTGGGCGCCATATTGCTGGCTGAAGCGACGACAGTCTCGGAAGGCGATGAAGTAAAAACCACCGGTAAACTTTTGCAGGTTCCTGTGGGCAAAGCGTTGCTCGGGCGCGTCGTGAATACGCTCGGTCAGCCCTTGGATGGCAAAGGCAAGATCAAGACCGATTCGTTCTATCCGCTGGAAAAAATCGCGCCCGGCGTGATCAAGCGCCGCAGCGTCAGCCAACCAGTGCAGACCGGCATCATGGCGATCGACGCGATGATTCCGATCGGTCGCGGGCAGCGCGAGTTGATCATCGGCGACCGTGCGACCGGCAAGACGACGATCGCGATCGACACAATCATCAGCCAGGCGCGCCTGAACAAAGCGGCCGAAGATGCGAACGACAAAGATTATCGTCCGCTCTATTGCATTTATGTCGCCGTTGGCCAGAAGAATTCGAACGTGGCGCGCGCGCTCGATGTTCTCGAACGAGAAGGCGCGATGCCTTACACCACGATCATCTCCGCGACCGCGTCCGACAGCGCGACGAACCAGTATCTCGCGCCATTCGCAGGCGCAGCGATGGGTGAATGGTTCATGGATAACGGGATGGATGCGCTCATCATCTACGACGACTTGTCGAAGCACGCGGTCGCGTATCGGCAGGTTTCGCTCGTGCTGAAGCGCCCATCCGGTCGCGAAGCTTATCCTGGCGACGTCTTTTATTTGCACTCGCGCTTGCTTGAACGGAGCGCGCGCGTGACTGAGGAATTTGGCGGCGGCTCCCTCACCGCGCTGCCGATTATCGAGACGCAAGCCGGCGACGTGTCTGCTTACATTCCGACAAATGTGATCTCAATCACAGATGGTCAGATTTATCTAGAGACCGATCTATTTTATCAGGGTGTGCGACCCGCCATTTCGGTTGGTCTTTCGGTCAGCCGCGTCGGTTCCGCCGCGCAAATCAAAGCC
>JBAQJG010000741.1:0-27614 GCA_049300145.1 Chthoniobacterales bacterium
CTATTACCTAGCCACCGATGTAAGCCGCGACGGAAACCGCGTTCTCGTGGTGGGCAATCCTCCACTGAATGACGCACAGGACACACCCGATCTAACTCTCGATCTAACGTGGCCTATGCCAAATCGATGATAAGAATGTCCCTTCTCCCTTCATCGAAAACGCTCGACGCGTCCTAGCCTCAATTTGACGGGCGAAGGAAAAGCAAAAATCGAAGGTGAAGACACAAATTACATTAATGGTCACGAATTTTAACAGCCTTCGGTCAATCGTTCGATCATTAGTGTGAATTAGTGAAATTTGTGTCTGCTTTTGGTGTAAATTCGTCAATCAAGGACGGAAAACACTGGATGCAATCTAAAGAAGTTCGTTTCGGCTAGCAGCCGAAACCAACAGGTTCACCACGGCGAATCCGTCCTGTGGCGGACTGGCAGCCTACGCTCCCCAATCCGTTGCATCCGCGCAATCCGTGGTTCGCAAGTCTTCTGCACTTTCCGCGTAACGAATCGCCAAATCTTACGGAGTACCTGGGTGAATGGCCAGAAATGAGTTCTCAATGACGAGAAATCAAAGAAGGCCAAAACAAGGAAACGACACCTATGAACACAAAATTATTTTTCCTGCTCATCGCACTCCTGCTCGCCTGCTTTGCGCTTAGCGCGACAAATGTCTGTGCTACCACGATCACGTCGAGAAGTGGCTTGGTCTATGGCGAGGATCCAATCTCCGTTCAGTTATCCGCGCAGCGGTCACAAGAACACTCTCATCAGCCGACAATAAGAACTCTCGCGTCGGCCTTTAATTTGCCGAACAGATCGCCGGACCGCTCGTCGCGATTGGCTTCCCTCAGCGTGGCCGCAAAGTCTGCTCAGCAACGCACGGCGCTCACCTTTGCTGATCGCGTTTCTTATCAGCGAGCGATCGAGGAAGTTTACCGGCGTCATCGCATCTGGCCAAAAGAGCGCCCTGATTCCAAGCCATCGCTCGATGCTGTGATGACTCAGGCGCAGCTGGAGAGAAAAGTCGAAGACTATCTGCGCGACTCGCAGGCGCTGGAGGATTACTGGCAACGGCCGATCACTTCTGAGCAACTGCAAGCCGAGATGGATCGCATGGCACAGCACACAAAGCAGCCAGAAGTGTTGCGCGAACTCTTTCAAGCGCTGGGGAGCGATCCATTTGTTATCGCGGAGTGTCTGGCGAGGCCGCTGTTAACGCAGCGTTTAGTCACGGACTTGAACAAAGAAGACCGCATGAAGCTAACAAGAGTTGCATGGCTAAAACAACCCTTACAACCCTTCGTAGCCCACGCGGGAACGCAGGCGGCGCTAACGATCGCGGCACTAAACGCCAACTATACGCTTCCCACCATATCAGCCGGCACCGACTGCATTAACGATACTTGGACCGCTACCAACACCGCCAACGCGCCCGACGGCCGAGCTGGTCACACGGCAGTCTGGACTGGCAGTGAAATGATTGTCTGGGGTGGACTGAACGTCAATGACACACCATTAAACACTGGTGGGAGATACAATCCAAGCACGGATAGCTGGACAGCCACCAGCACCACTAACGCGCCCACTGCCCGAGGCTTTCACACGGCAGTCTGGACTGGCAGTGAAATGATCATATGGGGCGGATTTGACGGCACGTATCTGAACACCGGCAGCAGATACAATCCGGTTACGGATAGCTGGACAGCTACGAGCGTCACCAACGCGCCCACTGCCCGAGCCGATCACACGGCAGTCTGGACTGGCAGTGAAATGATCGTATGGGGTGGCTCCTGCGGTCTCCATTGTGGTTCGGGCAACACCGGCGGGAGATACAATCCTAGCACGGATAGCTGGACAGCTACGACCACTAACAACGCGCCCACTGGCCGAGTCTATCACACGGCAGTGTGGACCGGCAGTGACATGATCGCGTGGGGCGGATTTGATGGCAATTTCGATCTGAACACCGGTGGCAGATACAATCCCAGCACGGATAGCTGGACAGCTACGACCACTAGCAACGCGCCCACTGGCCGATCCGGTCACACGGCAGTCTGGGCGGCTGGCAGTGATATGATCGTATGGGGCGGGGTAAATGGGTCCAGTGAATTAAACACCGGCGGACGATACAATGCGGTTACGGATAGCTGGACAGCTACGAGCGTCACCAACGCGCCCGCTGCCCGAGCTGGTCACACGGCAGTCTGGACTGGCAGTGAAATGATCGTATGGGGCGGGGGAACTCAGAACATGCTTTTCAACACGGGCGGGAGATACTGCGCGCAATCAGCGCCGATGGCACAAAGTGCGTTCTCGCGAAAGACTCACGGCGCAGCGGGCACGTTCGATATCGATATGCCGCTGACCGGGACGAGCGGAGTTGAATGCCGCAGCGGTGGCGCCACCCACGATTACAGCCTGGTGGTGACCTTCTCCGGTAATGTCACCGTGACCGGCATGCCGCAGGCTCAAGTGATCATGGGCACCGGCTGCGTTGGCAGTGGCGGGACCTGCGACCCGAACGGAACAGTGACTGTAAGCGGGAACGTCGTAACAGTACCGCTGACCAACATTGCCGATGTGCAGGTGATCAACGTCCAGATCAACGGAGTGAATGGCGCGAGCGATGAGCCGGCTGTCAATGTGAACATTCCGATGGGCTTTTTGACTGGCGACGTGAACGGAAACCGCGCGGTCAATGCCTCCGATGTCGCCCTCACCAAATCGCAGGTAGGCCAGAACGTTGGTTCCGGGAATTTCCGTGAAGACGTGAACACGAGCGGCACGATCACGGCCACGGATGTGACAATAGTCAAATCGGACGTCGGCCACTCGCTGCCGCCTCAACCTTAATATAGCTGAGTTGGGCGGAAAATAGCCCAGCCGCCTTTTTAGCGCGTACGAATCCTTCACGCGACACGAATTGCACGAATTATCACGAATAGGGCCGGTCAAATTGGTGTGAATTCGTGAAATTCGTGTCTGCTTCTGGTGTAAATTCGTCAATCAAGGACGGAAAACACTGGATGCAATCTAAAGAAGTTGGTTTCGGCTAGCAGCCGAAACCAACAGGTTCACCACGGCGAATCCGTCCTGTGGCGGACTGGCAGCCTACGCTCGGACGCGCACTCATTAGGCTCTTATTCTGGTCGCGCCTTCGTTTCTTTCGCACATATCAGCACCGATAATTTTCCGGTCCGGCGTCCTTTGGTTAAGCAGTTACTTCGGCCGCTGATTGCTCTGGAGGCTGCGCAGCGTCGCAGCCGAATGAAGGCACATTCGTTTGCAACAAACGCTCATGAACTGCGCCCGCCTTCGCTTGCACGCCGACACGACAACGATCTTCGTTCGTGATGGCTGGCTGATTATCGAGGCGGCGGACAGCGCTACTCTTCAGGATCAACTACGAAGCGCAGAGGGCAGCCGCCTTCTGACAGTGGCCGAGGTCAGCCAACGCACCGGCTTCAGCGCCGGCGCGGTGCGGGATTGGATCAAGCGTTCCTTGCTGACGGCCGTGCGAGTGGGGAAGGAATATCGGATTCGCGAAGCCGAACTGGAAAAGCTGATCGAGGGAAAGTCGACCAGCACCGTGTCAGTCTCCAACCGGATCGGCCGCAGACGGAAAGCCGTGATGTCTTGAGAACGCAGCCGAGGTGCGCCGAATTCACATTGCCGCTGCAACCCAACGGAGGAAAGGACTGCTCGCCCGCTCCTTTGCTGGCACCGGCCAAGAGATCTGAAACCAACACAAACCTTCCTCGAAAGTTTTCGCTTCCAAATAGTGGCGCTTGACCATGTGAACCGAATTACCCATCTCCAGCGCCACTTGCGGAACGTTCTGAGTCAAAGCGGTGCGGTAACTTCCATACGCATGTCGAAGCGCATTGTGCTTCCAACGGAAATTAGGACGAGCAGCTTTCACTTTCGCGAGAATTTGTTCGATCTCGCGCTGTGGAACCTTGTCTTCGCAGACCGGCCCGCGAGCATCGCGCCACGGTGCCAGGTTTTGAATCAACGCGTCGCACATCGGAATAATTCGTCGCTCGTTCACCTTCGTGACCTCGGGCGGCAGGTCGATCAGCTTCTGCTCCCACCGAACACTGGACCAATCCATACGCAGAACTTCGAAGGTCCGAATGCCCGCGAAGGCGCTGATGAGAACCCAAGGCAGCCAGACCGTGCGTGTGTTCTCGATGATCATTTGAAGTTCCTCCGGAGTGAACATCGCAACCGTCTTTCGCGGGACTTTCATCTTCGTCACGTCTTCTGCTTCGGTCGTGCGCTCCTTCGGAAGATAACGCTCCGAGCGCGCGAAGCGGAAAAGCGTGACGATCTGGTCGCGCAGATTGTTCCAGCGGCGCGGGCCAACTTCACATCCGTTCAGGAATTCTTTGATGTGGCGTGCATGAACTTTTTCGATCTCGTCCGGGACGGCGGCAGCAAACGATTTCAAATCGTCTTCCAAACGGTTCACGTAGGGAACCGAGAGTTGCTCCCGGCGCTTGGCTGCGATCAACTCCGCAATCACCTCGGCAGTTTTCTTGCCCCTGTAAGGTGCCTTGTTGCGCTCCCATTCCCGGACTGCCTGGAGCACGGTGTAACCGAGCGGTTCAACGAGTTCGCTGGCGAGGTTGTACGCTTGGCGATCGTCGAGTGTCATCGCGGCGTTTACCTTCTCTTGGAGGGCCCTGGAGACATCCTGAGCCAACTCGTCCGCTTCCTTCAAAGTCGCGCGCGAGCGTCGCTGCCGTCGGCCGTCGGAGTCATACCAGACCGTCATGTACCGGCCCGACGAGAGGCGGTAGGTCGAAATCTCGTGTCCCTTGACCGCTGTGACGCGAAGAGGCTCTTTCGTGGACCTACTTTGTCACAAATTGTCACAAAACCGCAAGACAATTTTATCTACCTAGGTAAAATAGGTGGAGGCGAGGGGAGTTGAACCCCTGTCCTCGTCGCTTTCGACGCAGACATCTACATGCTTATCCGGTGTCCAGGTTTTAAGGAGCCGGATGTTGCACCGGCACGCTGCCGACTCCCGAGCGTCCACGAGGTTCGATTCATCGGTGAGCGCGGTCGCTCCGCCCACCGACCAGCCTGCTGTCCACGTTTCCGACGCTAGCAGGCGTCGCTCCGGAAACGTCGCGGTCAATTAAGCCGCGAGAGCTAGATCTTCGTGATTAGCGTTTATTTGTTTTGGTCCGGTTTTTTTCGAGGCCAACGAACCATCCTCGACATGCCGCCTGCGCTTCCAACCACGAGTCGAAGCCAGTGCGCCCCCTTGTGCTCAAAATCTATCGTGTTGGCATAACTTTCGCAACTCGACGTACATTGCGGAAAATTTTTTGTTCCTTTTGTGGTTACGATGGGTTCTATGAAGTGATGTGGAGGCTGATCGGCACAAGTCCAACTTCTGAGAATGGCAGCAGTGCACGGGTTCATGCTCCTCCTCGCCCGTGGCTGTCCTGGCTCATCTTGAGCGTGTGCCTTCTTCTCGTCGGTTGCGTGGGGTACATCGATTATCGGACCGGATATGAGCGCACGATGATCCTTTTTTATCTGCTTCCGATTTCTCTGGCCATCTGGTTCTTCGGCCTGATTGGCGGTTTGGCGATTGCAGTTTTGAGCGTGGTCACGACCGTGGTCTCGGACGTGGCGGCTGGAATTCCAGCAACCGGATTTTGGAATGGAGGGATGGTTTTTGGGTCGTACGCCGTGTTTGCGTTCGTATTGTCGAACTTACGAACACTCTTACGAGAACTCGATCAACGCGTTCGTGAACGCACGGCAGCGCTGCAGCATGAGGTCGCCCAGCGAGAGCGCCTCGATAAGGAGATCGCCGAGGTGGCCCGTCGCGAGCGCCTCCGGCTGGGTCAGGATTTGCACGACAGCCTCTGCCAGCACCTTACCGGCACTGCGCTTGCGGCTCAAGTATTAAGGGAAAAGTTAGCGCAAAGATCCGCGCCGGAGGTGGTCGAGGCGGAAAAGGTTGTCCGTTATATCGAGCAGGGGATCGATCTTACCCGGAATCTCGCTCGCGGTTTCTTTTCTCCGGAATTAGAGGCGGACGGGTTGATGGTCGCGCTGCACGGCCTGGCGGAAAATACCGCCGAACGGTTCAAGATCACGTGCGTCGTTGAAGGCACCGACGGCGTCAGCCTGCCCGTGCGCGACTCAGCGATGGCGACTCAACTGTATCGAATCGCGCAGGAGGCGGTCGCAAACGCCGTTAAGCATGCTGCCGCGCAGCGAATCGACATTCGCCTCGCCCGGGATGATCGCGAACTCACTCTCACCATTACCGATGATGGAATCGGATTCCCACACCAGCTGCCGCAACCCGAAGGGCTCGGTCTTCGCTTGATGTCGCATGGTGCGGCTTTAATCGGAGCAAACTTCGACGTCCGACGAAATGGCCGGATCGGAACGATTGTGATGTGCAAGTTAAGCATTCCGAACGATGCTGATTAACTGTTTTCTATGAGCTCGCCACCTTCGGCCACCGTTGCTCCCAAGCGTCGCATCTTCCTCGTCGATGATCATCCGCTTGTCCGTGAAGGACTGGCTAACCTGATCAATCAGCAGGATGACCTGATGGTGTGCGGCGAAGCGGAAGATGGGGCGGAAGCGATCAGCGGCATCGATGCGGCCCGACCGGACGTGGCACTGATCGACATTTCCTTAAAGAATGAGTCAGGATTGGAATTGGTTAAGAATCTCGAGGCTCGATTTCCCTTGGTCGCGTTGATCGTGCTGTCGATGCACGATGAAGCATTGTACGCCGAGCGTGCCCTGCGTGCCGGCGCGCGCGGTTACGTCATGAAACGTGAAACCACCAAAAGCGTGCTCACTGCTATCCGTAGGGTTGTGGAGGGCGATGTTTATGTGAGCGAAAGATTCGTCAGCGTTATGGCGCGCAGGCTCGGGTCATCGCGGAGAGCGGCCGCGAATTCGCCGGTGGAACTACTCAGCGATCGTGAGCTCGAAGTTTTTCGCCTGCTCGGCCAGGGCCGTTCCACTTCGCAGATCGCGGAAGATTTGCATCTCAGCCTGAAGACAGTGCAAGCTTATTGCGCGCGCGCGAAAGAGAAATTCGGCGTCCACTCGCTAGGCGAATTGCTCCGGGCGGCCATTCGCTGGGAAGACGCGACTCACGTAAAATGAACACCTCGATCTTTACGCAGGCTGTCGAAACGATCGCGTAGGGTCGTTTCTCACAAAAACAACTTCTCGATCTTGATTTCCAAGAGTAATTACATGGTTGATGCGCCGAAATTTCAGCAGCCGTGCACGCGAACTTTCGGGCGGCGATGTGATCATCGTGTCGATCCCGAAAAGCGGACGCACTTGGGTTCGGACGTTTCTCTGCGCTTACTTTTGCCAACGCCGCGGTTATGGTTTCACGCTCGAGCCAGAGCGGTATGAAGATTCCGCGATCCCCCGAATCGTTTACTCCCACGATTTGTTCGAGCATAGGACCAAGGGGAATCTTTGGGACAGGCTTCGCAGCAAATACCTGATCCCGGCGAAAGAACTACGCCGCGCAAAAATCATTCTGCTTGCGCGAGATCCGCGTGACACCTTCGTCTCGCTCTATTTGCAAATGACCAGGCGCGACCCGGGCACGCGGGAAAAATTCAAACAAAAAACGGTGAGCGACCTGCTGCGCGACGAGAGATTTGGAATTCACGCCATCGTTGGAACGATGAATGACTGGATGGATGAATTTTCACATCGGCCCGACTTCACCCTCATCCGATATGAGTCGCTCCGCGCGTCCCCCGCCGAGCAATTCTGCAACCTGCTCGCGACAGTCGGCGAAAAAAAACTCGACATGTCGCTCTTTCGAGCCGCGCTCGACTTTTCCGAGTTCGACAACATGAAGAAGCTGGAGGCAGCTGGCGCGTTCGATTCGAAAATCCTGCGCGCAGGCGACGTGCGCGATCCCGAGTCATTCAAAGTGCGACGCGGCAAGATCGGCGGTTACGAGGATTACCTTTCGGCCGAAGATCGGCTATATGCGACTGATGCGTTGACCAGGCTCGATCCTCGTTTCGGTTACGAGCCGCACGCGAGTGTATCGGCGTGACTCCGACGCTCTCCTTCCACTTATCACTTATTACTTTTAGGTGCGCCCGGTTCCCCAGCGCCTGTGGAGAAAACGTTCCCACGGCGAGAAAAGAGTCTTGTCGGCGAGCAAACCGATAAAAATGATCACCAGCATAATGCCGATAACTTGATCCATGGCGTTGAGTTCGCGGCCATAATGCAAGAGATGGCCGAGACCGAACCCGGTTAGAATGGTCACGTAGATTTCCGCAGCCATGAGCGAGCGCCAGGCAAAAGCCCATCCTTGTTTCATGCCGCTGACGAGGAACGGCAACGATGCCGGCAAGATCACATAGATCCATTTATGCAATGGCTTCGACCCCATCGTGCGGGCGGCGCGTGCATAAATAGGCGGGATCGTACGCACGCCCGTATCGGTCGCAATCACGACCGACCAGACGGTTCCCATGATCACGACGAACAACATCGCGCCTTCGGTTTGTCCGAACCAAAGCAACGCCAGGGGCACCCAACAGACGCTCGGCAGCGTCTGTAACCCCAACGCCATGACGCCGATGGTGTCTTCAACGAATTTCGATGATGCCGTAAGCAGGCCGAGTGGCAATCCGATCGCCAAACCAATGGCATAACCGATCAAGAGACGGCGCAGTGTCACCCCAGTCGCGGTTAACAACGTTCCATCCTGAAATGCGTGCGCCAGATACTGAGCCACTTGCCCCGGGGCAGGGAGCAAAACGGGCGACCAGATGTTGGCGCGCACCAGTGCGCTCCAAATCGCGACGAGCGCAGTGAAAAACAAAATCGCGAACAAGACGCGCCTCATAAGCCGGTCACCGCCGCGTGAGCGCCGTATTCTTTCAGTGCCGCCGTCAACTTCGACGCGTGCTCCGCAATCTCGATGCTGTTAAAATCGCGTGGCCGGGGAAGCGACACTTCAAAAACTTCGCGAATGCGGCCCGGTGTCGGCGACATAATGACGACCCGATCGGCCAGGCAAGCGGCTTCGCGCACATTGTGTGTGACGAAGATAATCGTTTTGCGCCGCTTCTCCCAAATGCGCTGGATATCGCCGTAAAGTTGCTCGCGCGTCATGGCGTCGAGCGCCGCGAACGGTTCGTCCATTAAGAGGACACGCGGGTTCGGCGCAAGAGCGCGCGCCAGCGCGACGCGTTGTTTCATTCCGCCGGAAAGCTCGTGCACGTTGGCCTGCATGAATTTCTCAAGACCGACCAGATGAAGGAAAAATTTTGCAACCTCCCGGCGCTCCGAGTTTCTCAGGCCAGGTTTTAGCTTTAGGCCAAACATGACGTTGCCGAAGGCGTTCAGCCATGGAAACAGCGCTGACTCCTGAAACATGACGAGCCGATGCCGGCCCGGATGCAGGACCGGCTGATTATCAGCCATGACTCGTCCTTTATCGGGTTTTTCCAAACCGGCAATGATGTCGAGCAAGGTCGATTTGCCGCAACCGCTCCGTCCGACTATGACGATGAATTCTCCTTCGGCGACTTCGAGGGAAACATCGTCCAGTGCGTGCACGGTTTGCCGTTTTTGCTGGAACCATTTCGAGACGTGCTCGACCACGAGCTTGGCCGGCGGCGGACCTTGCAGCTCTTCTTGCAGCGACATTAGGGATTTTCGATCAAGCGCGCCAGATCAGGAACATCCCGCAGAAATCCAGCCGCCTTCGCATTCGCCACGAACTTCTCGAGCACCTCGCGGCGAATGTCATTGGTCAGAACAATTCGCTTCCAAGCATGTTGAATCAATCCAGCTGCCATCTTCGCCTTCGTTTCCTCGGCCACTTCCGCGACCACCAGTTTCTGCGCTTCCGCTGGATTCTTCGCGATCCAATCCGTCAGCGCCCGATGCGCTTCCACGAATTTCTTCACCGTCTCCCGATTTGCGCCGAGAAATCTTACGCGCGAAACCAAAACGGTGGTCGGTGAATCCGTCTCTTCCACCAGCACCTTGCCCCCTGCTTCCATCTCCAAACGCGAGACCCACGGCTCCACCGTCCAGACCCCGTCGATTCTCTTTTGCTGGAACATTGCGAGTTGATCGGCGTTTTGCGTCGGCAACACCTGGGCGTCCCCGCCCAGTTGTGTAATTCTCAATCCGCCTGCGGCCAGCCAGGCGCGACATGAAACATCCTGTGTGTTTCCAAGCTGCGGCGTCGCAATTTTCTTGTGGCGAAAATCTGCGGCACTTTTTAGTGAGCTATCGCCTGAGACAACGAGCGCTGCGCCGCCATTGGCCGCGCCCGATACAATCCGAATTTCTTCGCCCCGAGATCTTGCATAGGCATTAATCGCGGGACTCGGGCCGACATAAGTGAGATCGATGGAGTTGGCAAAGATGGCTTCCATCGCGCTCGGGCCGGCGTTGTAAACAAACCAATCGATCTTCGTGCCGGCGCCGACCCGTTCCTCAAACCAGCCTTTGCCCTGTCGCGAAAGCGCGTGCGCCACCAGCGCCTGCACATGCGTCACATTCGGAAAATGACCGACGCGAATCGTTACCGCATTCTGCCCGGAAAGCTGTCCGGCAAAAACCAGGGCGACCGTAAAAAGTAATTGGCTGACTCGGATAATCCTCATTGGGAGTTCGTTTTACTTCGTTCCAAACACAAACGGAAGCCGCGAGCCGAAGGTCTTTTACCGCAGCGGCCGGGCGACCAAAATTCCCGAGTCGGTCCGGAAGCGGTAGAGATAACCAGAGAGCCGTGAGTCAACCACTACCCGCCCGTAATTGTGTGGAGCAGAGGCGTGCAGGAAATGTAGGGCGCCGTCGTTGGTGCGGAGCGCCAGTCCCACATGCGAGGTGGAATAGAGACCGCTGCGATCCCTGGAAATGATTCCGATGATGTCGCCGCTCTGTAATTTCGATTCAATCCCGGCGACGCGATTTTTTGGAATTTGGTAGAACGGGCGCGATGAGACACGCGCTTCCATCTGAGCGAGCGGCCCGAGCAGTGAGCGATTGGCCGCCAGATAACGGTAATGCCGCCAGCCCTGCGTCATTTCGCGCGCAGAATGGGGAACACTGCTGCCGCCCAGGCTGCGCGTGAGGTCTTCAACCAGACCGCGCCGATCGTTATCCGCCAGCCAGTCTTCCAAGTAATGGAGACGCGAAAGATATTCGCCGGTGCATTCGCCGCCGCGATAACGATCCATCTCGATGTAATGCAGCAACCGATCGGGTGTCCAATTCTCCTCCGCCTCATCCAGCATGCGCGCGAACGCGAGTGAAATTTCAAAAAACGTCCAGCAATCCATTCCCTGAAAATTTACCGAAGGCGACTCGATTCGGTTGTCGATCTCGAGGGTGAAATGTTTGTAACGCGTGCCGACCAGCGCCTGGCCGACCGCCGCCGTCCGCTCGCCGATCGGGAGTGACTTCCAATTTCCACTGCTTGCTCGGGAGACGAGCCGATTGAACTGATCCTGTCCTTTGAAAACGGTTTTGAACGGCAAGCGCGATTCCAACGCGCTGGCACCCGAACATGTTAAAAGGAGCAGAACAAAGATTTTCCAACGGCGCATGTCGCGCACAACTGAATCCGGAATTTATGCTCGATCAACTCGATTACCGGCATTCGTGATAATCTCGTCCATCTCCGAAGGGAGTTTCATCTCCTGTAGACGTCGCCTTCTGGGCAACGCAATGCGCGTGTCTTGGATGCGTCAGCACCGCACTTCGCAGAGCGAAGCAGCTACAGCAGCGTGCGCAACGTCTTCGAATTCCCGATGCGCCGAAAAACTTTGATTCACCCATACTAACTTATATCGTTCCGCGAAAGTGCCGATCCCTTTTTCGAAGAAAAGCCGGAGGAATGTCGTTCGCCAGGAGTCCGCCGACGGCGCCGCCGCGAAGCCCTCGACCCGCGTCCGCTTGCGTCCGCGGCCAGATTGGCACAAACGCAATTTCCTCACCAGCATTCTCATTCCATCGCTTTTCATCAAGCGCTCGGGCGATCGCGCGCAGCCACAATTTCCGAAAATTCGAGCAGGCGAAATTTGCATCACCTGGATCGGACACGCTTCGTTTTTAATTCAGACCCACGAGGTCAACATCTTGATCGATCCGAATTGGGCGAAGTGGTTGAAGGTGATTAAGCGGCTCAAGCAGCCCGGTTTCGAGATTCATCATCTCCCGTCGATTGATTTCGTCCTCGTGACGCACGCGCACTTCGACCACCTCGACCGGCGGACGTTGCGTCACGTCGCGGCCGATCAACCGATCGTTGTGCCGATTGGTGTGGGAAATCTGGTGCACGATCTCGGGTTCCACATCGTGCACGAGCTGGATTACTGGCAAACGGTCCAACTCGGCCCGCTGAAAATTTCGCTTACACCTTGCCATCACTGGGGCGCGCGATTTCTGGCCGATCTGCATCGCGCCTTTGGCGGCTTCGTCGTCGCGGTCGATGGGCGCACCATTTTTCATTGCGGCGACAGTGCTTATTTTCCTGGTTTCAAGGAAATCGGCGACCGTTACAAGATCGATATCGCCTTGCTCCCGATCGGCGCTTACGACCCGCCGACCGGTCGCGAAGTGCACATGAACCCGGAGCAAGCGGTCGAGGCGTTTCTGCAACTGCGCGCGAAAACCATGGTGCCGATGCATTATGGGACCTTTCGCCTTGGCTTCGAACCGCTCCTTGAACCGCCGGAACGATTGCTCGCCTGCGCCCGCGCGCATGGCATCGAGGAGAAAGTTCTCCTCATGACCGAGGGCAAGCCGGTGGTGTTGTAGCCAATGAAAACGTCGAACCTCCAACATCCAACTCCGAAAGATTTCGCGAGCAACGCATTCAACCTCAAACGTAGCAAATTCGGCGTTCGGCGTTCGATGTTCGGTGTTCGATGTTCGATGTTGAGTTGAGGCTCGTACCTCGAATCGATGAACGATCGCGAAATGTTCGAGTCGCGATCTGGACGTTCCCAAATTATCGGCGCAATCGCCTCGGGTCTAATCGTCGTCGCGTTTTGCTTCCTTCTTCTCTGGCACGATCCGCTCCTGTTTTGGAACGATGATTACGCATTGTCGATTCTGCCGGTGTTCGCCGATGTCGCGCGCAGTTGGAGCGAAGGTCATCTGCCGCTTTTGAGCCCGTATTCCTGGGTCTGCGGCAATCTCGCCGGAGAATTTCAGTACGGGACGTTCTCCATTTTTGTGAACGCTGCCGTCGTTCTCATTTGGAAATTCCCATTAACGTTTCCACAACAGGCTGCTGCACTTTCCATCACTCATCTCGTCGTTCTGGCGGTCGGCGCATTTGTGCTCGCGCGCGATCGCAGGCTTTCCATGCCATTGTCGATCTTCGTCGCGCTCGTTGCCGCGTTGAACGGCTGGATCATTTGTTGGGGTGCGACCGATTGGTTTGGCGCACTCGGCGCGTTCGCTTGGCTGCCGTGGGCGTGGTGGGGAGCGGAGCGCGCCTTGAACCGTCAACCATGCGATAATCAGGGCTGGAAATTTCTGTGGCCGGCACCGTTTGTCTATCTTGTCGTCACCGGTGGCTTTCCTTACACCGTCCTGATGCTCGTTGTCTTGATCGCGTGGTTCACGATCAAGTCGTTAGGCCAAACGCGAAACATGTTGTCGATCTTGCCACTGTGTTTTGGTACGCTTCTCGGCTTCGCCCTTTCGGCGCCAGCATGGATGGCAATTTTTGATTACGTCCACGGTTCGGCGCGCGAGTTACAACCGTCATCGACCCATTGGCAATGGATCGTTCCGCCCGCGGCATTACCCGGATTTATTCTGCCTTGCTGGACGGTGAACTGGGCAAATTTCTCTACCCAATATCTTGCGCACGCTGCGACCGAGTTGGCGGGCGGTCTGGTTCCTTCAGTGGCGTTGCTCAGTGGTTTGCTGCAATCGAAATCGCTTTTTAAAAAACTTCGTTGGGAACTCGGTTTGCTTGTCCTCGTGCTCCTCATCTCGATGCTGCCGAGCGCGAATGTGTTTCGCTGGAGTTTTCGCTGGCTGCCATTCTTCCAATTGATCCTCGCGCTCTGCGCGGCGGAAGCACTGAAAAATCTTTCCGGCACTCCAGATCTACGATCACTTTTTGCGCGTCCGGGCGTCCTCGCGTTCGTCCTTGTTGTCGCGATTGCGATCGCGATGTCGATCTTCCACACGGCCGGAGCTTATGCTTTTCCCTTTACTTGGATTTTTCTAGCGCTCGCTGCGATTTGGATGTTCGCCGAGCATTTCTTGCGAAATCGCCAACTGGTTCGCAACTGGATGCCGGTCGGCGTAACGTTTGTCGCATTGCTCGCAACGTATCTTTGTATTCCGCCAAACTGCGGCGTGCCGAAATACAATCTCGATCAAAAACTGACGGAAGCGGCGCCGCTCGATCCGCAACGCCTTTATTTGAGCATCTATCCAGGGCCGGAACTGAGCTATCGCATTGAAAAGAAACCGGAACCGGTCGGACAAATCGTCCGGCCCGGCAGCACGTCGATGTGGGCCGGACTGCGCTTCATCAACGGCTACAGCCCGATTCTCCCGGCTGGGGTCGCGCGCGCATTCGGGTGCGCGATCCATGGAGAAATCGATCCGAATACGGGAAAATATCTGCTGGAAGAGCAAGCGGGACCGCGTCGTGAGTTAACGGAGCTGGGCGTGGATGGAATCGTTGTGGCCCGAGAGGTCGAGGTCGAGCCCAAGCCAGGTTCCGAATGGCAGCTTGTTGCATCAACGGATGAAGGTCGCGTTTATCACAGGCGCGGCGAGCCGTTCCCGCGAGTGCGCTCCGTGACTTCGATCGATTCCCAGCCGAACGAGCAATTTGTGTCTGCGACGATTTCGGGGATCGATGATTCGCGAAATCGCGTGGAGGTAGATGTCGATGTCCCGACCGACGGTCGCCCGGCATTGCTAACTTTTTCGCGACCATTCTTCCGCGGTTATGAGGCTCGGCTCGGCGGCGAGAAACTCACGGTAGATTCTTACCGCGGATTAATTCCAGTCGCGGAAGTGCCGGCGGGATCGCATGGGCGGCTTGTTCTCAGTTATCGGCCGTGGTGGCTTGTTTTCGGCGGAGTAGTTGCAGTTGCGAGCTGCACTGTTTTGTTTGTTGGCTTGCTGGCCAGGTTAAGAAACATGCTCAGCTCGTCAGCGTAAAAATTTCCACCGGTTTATCACCGCCTTTGACCGGCTGTGGCGGCAATGCTTGCAACGTGGATGGGCGCTACGCCCTTGTTCTTGCCGCGCGCGAGAAGGTTTCACCATTCCTTCGACATTCGATATTCACCTAATAGACGTCGCGCTTGTAACGTTTGTCGCTCTTGAGTTTCTCGACGTACTCGTTCGCCGCATCGACGCTCTTGCCGCCCTGTTCTTGAACGATTCTGCGCAGCGCGGCATCGACGTCTTTCGCCATCCGCCGCGCATCACCGCAAACAAAAAACTGCGCGCCCTCGCTGTCGATCCATTTCCAGATTTCCGGCGCGTTCTCGAGAATGCGGTGCTGGACATAAACCTTGTGCGCTTGATCGCGTGACCAGGCGCAATCGATTCGCGTGAGAATGCCGTCGCGCCTGAATCGATCGAAGTCCTCCTTGTAGGCATAGTCGCATTTCTCGCGTTGTGCTCCGAAGAAGAGCCAGTTTTTTCCCTTCGCGCCGATCGCCTGGCGTTCCTGTAAATACGCGCGAAAAGGGGCGATACCGGTGCCGGGTCCAACCATGATGATGGGGGCGTCGGGATTTTCCGGCAGATGAAAATGTTTTGCCAAGCTGGGATAAACGGGGACGGAAACATTGTCCGCGCGTTCAGCCAGAAATGACGACGCCACGCCTTTGCGCACGCGGCCGTGACTTTCATAGCGGACCACGTCCACGATCAAATGCACCTGTTCGGGATAGACGCGCAAACTTGACGCAACTGAGTAGAGCCGCGGCTGCAACTTGTTGAGCAGCCCAACGAATTCTTCCGGCCTAAACTTTGCCGACGGATGCTCCAGCAAAAAATCAATCACGTCCATACCCCAAAGATATCGACCCAAATCTTCCTTGCGCTCCGGCCCGAGCAGGTCTTTCAACAGCGTCGCAGAATTCGCGCGTTCGGTGATCGCTTTCAAAAACTTCGGCGTGGTTTGCGTGATGGAATAATCGCGCAGAAGCGCTTCGCGTAGTTTTTTTTGAGTCTTTGCCGCGGGCACGGGTTCATCACCTTTCGCGCCGATTGCCCGAATGATTTCATTGACCAGTTCGGGGTCGTTGGTCGGATAAACCGCCACCGAGTCGCCCACTTCAAAACTCAATCCCCAGCTCCGGAGATCGATCTCGAAATGGCGCGTGTCCTTTTCCGATTCCGGGCCACTCAAACGCCGATTAACGACGAGTTTGCCGGGAAACGGATTGCTCCGTGTGTAAGGCGAAGCAGGAGCGGTGGGCTTTGGGGAAGCGGATTCAGTCAGCATGTTATTAATTCTGTAGCGGCGATCTAACATCACCGCAAAAACTTCTCCCTCTTTTCATTGCCTGAACTGCCAAAGAGCCGATGTCGATCCTGTGCGCGGCGTTTTTCTTGATCATGAATTTGCTCGCCGCGATCGAGAAAACATCGGAACCGCGAATGACGAATGCTCTCAGAAACGCGTGAAGATGCTTCCTTCGTCCTTCGTCATTCGGATTTCGGCATTCTAATACACGTCGCGCTTGTAGCGTTTATCGCTTTTCAGTTTCTCAACGTATTCGTTCGTTTGCTCTTCGCTCTTGCCGCCTTGCTCTTGAATGATTTTCCGCAGCGCGGCATCGACATCCTTGGCCATGCGCCGGGCATCGCCGCACACGAAAAGCTGCGCGCCTTCGCCATCCATCCACTTCCAAATCTCCGCCGCACAGTTCAACATTTTGTGTTGCACGTAGGCCTTGTCTGCTTGATCGCGTGACCAGGCGCAATCGAGCCGGGTAAGAACTCCATCGCGCTTAAGCCCGGTCAGCTCTTCTTTGTAAAAGTAGTTGCAGTGCTCGTGCTGCGATCCGAAGAAAAGCCAATTCTTTCCTTTTGCGCCGACTGCTCTTCGCTCCTGCAAATACGCACGGAAAGGCGCAATACCGGTTCCTGGTCCCACCATGATTATCGGCGTATTGCCGTCCTCCGGGAGCCGGAACTTCGAAGTGTTTGGAAAAACGGGGATCGGCGCTTTCTCCGCGCGCTCAGCCAGAAATGTTGAGCAAACGCCTTTGCGCTTTCGGCCGCGACTTTCGTAATGCACGACGTCGATGGTGAAATGGACTTGCTCGGGATGCGCCTTCAGGCTCGATGAGATCGAGTACAGACGCGGCATCAATTTCGCGAGCGTGTCGATGAATTCCTGCGCCGTCCATTTGATCGACGGATGCTCGATTAAAAAATCGATTACTTCCATGCCCCAGAGATAAGCGTCGAGGTCCTGTTTTCGTTCCGGCTTGAGGAGTTCGCTTAATAACGGCGCCCCGTTGACGGCGCGCTCGGCGATCGTTTTCAAAAACTTCGGCGTGGTCTGTGTGATGCGACAATCGCGAAGCAACACCTCCCGCAAGGTCTTTGGGCCATTGGGTCCCTTCACTTCTTCGTCGCCGCGCGCACCAATCGTCTTGATGAGTTCATCGACCAGTGCGGGATCGTTCGTCGGCCAGACAGTCATCGAGTCGCCCACTTCGTAATTCAGACCCCAGCCCGTGAGATCGATTTCGAAATGACGCGTGTCTTTTTCCGAATCTTCGCCGCACAGGCTGCGATTGACGACCAGTTTTGCGGGAAATGGATTTTGTCGCGTGTAAGGCGGAGCGGGCGTGGCTGGCATTTTCTTTTGTGGCGGCGCTCTACCTGTCTCGCCGTAGGGTGGCGAAGGCGGATGCGCGTCGTAAAAATTTCTCTTTCATCGACCTGTTAGTGCGACCCCGAATGCATTCGGGGCCGCTACAGAGTTAGCCGTCGTTGCCGATCGCAAGCGTTGGACAAACCTCCATCGCGCGTTGCGCAGCCGCAGTTTCGGCATCGTTTTCCGGCTGCTTGAAAAAATAAACCGCCGTTTCGTCCTCATTCGTCTTCAGAAGATTGGGCGCTTCTTCCAGACAGGTGCGACACATCGTGCAGGTCATGTCCACGTACCACGCTCCGGGAACGTTCAAGGGCTGTTTGCTTGCTTTGTCCGCCATGGATTTCTTTTACTAGGTTCTTTTACGCGGAGCAATTCATTTCTGGGTAGCGCACGCGTCTCGCCGGCGCGAACTTCCCTTGAACTGCTCCGACCGCTCGAGATTTCGCTTTACGGAAAGTCCGTTTCGGGGAAAACGCCGAAACTGGCACGCGAGACGCGTGCGCTACCCAGAAAGTTGGCGCGGCAGCCTTCCTTTCTGGTGGATTGCGGCCTTCCAGAGCGACGTGGGCAGGTGGATCGGCCCCGAATGCTTTCGGGGGCGATCCTAAAAAGTGGCCGCGAAGCCGCGTGAATTAACATCGAGTGAAGGACTAATCGATCCACCTCACTTTGGACTTGGAATTGCGCTCGGCTCGATTTCAGGGGCTGCGCTCGGCGAAATCTCCGGTGCGGGCGAGGGCGTCGGCGTTGCCGCGGGCGTGAGCAATGCGGCGCTCTTGGTCGTCAACACCCCGCCGGAAAGCGTCACGTCTTCTACGCGATACAAACTTCGGCTTCGGGAAAAATCTTTTCCATCGACATTCTCCGACCGCAGATAAAACCGTTCCATTTCCGAAAGATGAAACGGTCGCGAACCGCGCCGCCCAAACACGACTGTTTGTCCACCGGTTTCGTCCACTACGCGATCGCGCTCCAGCCCACGTGAGACACAAATTGCTTCGCCTTTCGTGCGATAAGTCGCGATCAATTTCGGATTCGGCCGCGGGCTGAATCCCTGCGCGCCGGGCACGGTATCGGGCGAAATTAGCTGCAGGATGCGCAATCCATTTTTCCCATCGGCGACGAGAGCAAACTCCGATGCACTCACGCTTCCAATTTGCACCGCGCGCGTATCGTTGAGTGTCCCACCTGCGTTAAACATTTGCTCGAGATGCGGTGCTTCCGGATTTTCAACATCGACAATCGCAAGTCCTTCCGGTCCGTTGGCGATGTAAGCGTAAGTACGTGCAACATACAATCGCCCGGGATTTCTTAATCGAATCGTCGCGCGCGGAATCGGGACTGGGCGCGTTGGCTCGGTAAGATCGACAATCTTCAATCCATCATCGTCGGTGATGAAGCCGTAACGGAACTGGATCGCAACGCAGCGCGGATTGCGCAGAAAATTTCCGGTGAGTTCGCCAGCGATGCGCGGGTGCATCGGATCGCTTACATCGACAACGTAAAGTCCGCGCGGAGTGGTCATGTAAAGCCGATGACCGGCTGCCGCCACAAATGCCGCACCGCTCAAAACGCCATCGGGATTGAACCGGACCGCGTCGTTGAGAAAATTATTATCGGGATTTCCGTCCACCAAAGTGGCGACGTTTGGGATGACGAGCCCCTCTTCGCGGTCCGAAACATAAACAAACGCGTAGAACGGGTCGATCGGCTGCTCTTCATTCTCTGGTAAATGCAATCGCGCCGGGTCGAGTGCGAGTGTGCTCGGCAGCGCGACGCTGGTTGCATATTTCGTGTGGATGCGCGTGCGCTGACCGAGTGGCGAGACCGGTGCGCTGACGATGCGCTCCGAAAATCCCTTTTGGTCGATGTCCGCGACGTCGAAGGCTTCGAAACCGCCGGGACCGTTCGCGGTATAAAGATATTCGCCGCGCAACACGATGTCTTGAATGTCTTTGCCCGAATGTTCGTACGCCTCCTGTAACTCGGCGCCAACATCGACATGCCTTTTGTAGTTCGCTGGATAGGCGATCTTATGCAGGTGGCTGCCGATGACTGCTTGCGGTTCATCCGGTTCTGTCCACACCACCGCGTGAAATCCTTCGCGGCCTTCGCCGACATACGCGTAGCGTCCAAAAAAGTTCACTGTGCCGGTGCCGAAGCCTAACAACTGCGTCATCCAGGCGTTGTTGTCGTTCGCCTTCGATAAGTGGCAGTCCGTACAGTTTTTTGTGGTGCCGACGCTGCTGGTAGTGTGCGGGAAATGCGGGTTGAACGCTTGGCCGCTGTAACCTTCCGCGGAAAATGTTTGCTGCTGCGAATAGACCCATTCGCGGTTTGCATTCTGCGAACTCACCACCACGGCGCTTGATGAACGGATCACGGCCATGCGGTTTTTCTTCACTGTGCCGTCAATGCCGAGCATAAAGACATCGTCGCGCACCACTTGGGGATTGTAAGTTGTGAAATTGCGGTCGGTGACGCCTTCGAATTTATTTTGCGGCACGCGCTGGTTCGCTTTCATCGGCAAATGGCAACCGAAACAGCTTGTTGCCCACGAGGTATGACAGATTTGGCAATCCATCGCGGTGTTGTCATGCGCGAGTCGCACGCGGCGTTCATTAGGTGTTGTTGGCAGGACGCCGCCCCATGTCGATCCGTCACGCCGCAGCGTTTTCGCGTAGGCGGACTTCGGATTGTAGTGCGGCGAGAGCGGATCAATCGTGTCAATGGTCTGCGGCACTTCCCATCGGATGTCGGGCGACATGGTTGATTGCTGCCAGAGAGTACTTCCTTCCCAAGTGAACCGCGGCCCGAACGGCGTGTTGCTGTTATTTAACAAATCGATTCGACCAGCATTGCCGGAAGTGACGAGCGTCGGGCGTTGGTCGATTGTGCCGTGACAATCGATGCACGTGATGGTGGTGGCGTTGCGTGGCTCGCCATAAAGCTGGCCGTTGCCGTGAACATCGACATTGAAATGGCAATCCCCGCACTGCATGCCGTGCTCGAGATGCACGTCTTTCAAATGCACCGCTTTTGAAAATTTCTGGGGATCGTCGTTGTCGATCTTGCTGTCATCGAGATCGAGTAAATTGCCTTTGCGATCGTGTTTGAAGATGGCGCGGAAAACCCAGCCGTGTCCGTGATAATCGGCAAACTGCGTGTGTTTAAGTTGCGGATTTAATTCCGCGACGTGCTCGAGAAAATCTCCGTCGCCCCACAGCCCGCGCGCTGCCGCTGCCTCCGGATTCGTGATAGTCGCTTTTACGAGCTCAGCATCTGTCGGGTTATGTTGTTTTTTCGGATACATGAATTCGCCGTCGGTTTCCTGGTCCCACCAGGTATAACCGAGGTACGGATTCACGAAGAGGTTGCCCTGGTGCATGTGACAGTTCATGCATTGGCTCGAGGGAATGGAGCGCGTGAACTGATGGAGGATCGGATGTCCGCGCTCGGCTTTTGGGATCGATTCATCGGCGGTGAAACTAAGGCCTTGATGTCCGTATTTGCTCCACCA
The DNA here is from genome assembly GCA_049300145.1 of Chthoniobacterales bacterium. Lineage (GTDB taxonomy): Bacteria > Verrucomicrobiota > Verrucomicrobiia > Chthoniobacterales > UBA10450 > AV133. The sequence goes on from JBAQJG010000741.1 coordinate 21,411, forward strand.
GCCGGAATTCGTCGGTGAGCGATCGTTCGCATAAACGACGTGGCAGGCCGAACAACCGCTCGAGCGATAATCGCCCGGATGATCGTTCGATCCGAAAAAGCCGAGCAGCGGATCGTGCAACCGGGTTTTTTGCAAACCAAGAAAAACCGGATCGGTGCGATTGAGCGTGCCGAGTCCACGCTCGGACAAACGATTCCGCGGCCGGCCGTTCGGCTCTTCACTGGTTGGAAGTCCGAGCTGCAATTGCTTTTCGCCGCCTTTCTCGAAGATGCGCAAAATGTTTCCCGGGTTGCTCAAGTTGAAACGCGGCAGCGGCTCGATGAACGGAAGGATGCCGTGCTCGCGCGTGTCTTCGGGCGTGACCGGTGTGTAGTTCACCAAACGAAGCGGCGCGCCGTCCGCGGCGTAAGCCTGGCCGAAGCGATAATTCTTCAAATAAAATGCGCCGTTATTATATAGAGCGGCGCCCCAGAGCATGGCACCGTGATTCATCATACTGTGATCGACGTCGCGAACGATCTCGCCATGACAAAGGCCGCACGCTTGTTGCGCCACGCGCAAATCGCCGGGATTAAGGAAGCGGATGAACTCGGGCGATTCGTGGTTGAGCCACGCGTTTGAGTTGGGCGGTTTCGCGGACGTTTTCCAAAACTCCTTGTTTTTCGGGAGAATGTGAGCTTGCTCTTTCGTTAGGCCGCGCGCGGCATTTCCGCCGTGACAATCGGTGCAGCCGAGCACAACGTTTTGCTCGGCCTTGTGCATCGGCTCGACGCCTTGATGGCATTGCAAACAACCGACGCTTTTCGTGTCGGCTTGCGCTTGGGTTTGATCGATCCAATTACGCGGCGGCAGTGTTGTGCGAGCGGTTGTCGATCTTTCGATCGGAACAGAAGTCGGCGGGCCGTAGCCGGAGGCGGTGAGCTCTTGGGCGGCGAGTGAGCGCGAGATGCAGAGGAGCAAAAGCAGAGAACGTTGAACGCTCAATGAAAGGGAAAAACAACGTCCACCGCCCAACGCCCAACGCCCAACGCCCAATGGCAAAGGGTGTAGTCTCATTTTGCGTTTCTTTCCGCGGTTCGGATGCTTGAAAAGAAGATCTTAATGAGTTCTTCAGTCTCGGAGAGGATCGCGGTCATTTTCGAAGCGGACACGATTGCGGATTTGGCGGCCAGTCGCAGCCAGCGTCGAGTTTCCTTCAGTTCCTTTAGACAAATTTTTAGTTTGTGAACGAAATCCTTCCGTGATTCAGCAGCTTCGACTTCGCCGTGATTGCCATAGGGCGAAGTTCCGCAGCGCAACAGTTGCCCAGCGAGATGATTCGCGACTCTCGTGTTTGGCAATGAATCTGCCAGCCGAATGATGCGCGCACTGAACTCAAGCAGTCGATCTTCCAAGTCGAAACGAGGATCACTCTGCCGTTGAGTGTTGGGCGTTGAGCGTTGGGCGTTGAGCTTTTCTTTATCCGCAGGGTAAGCCCCTTCTTCTTCTCTTACCCCGAGCGATTCGATGTTCGGCGTTTTCCTTTTCATTAGTACGTCAGCGTCAGCGTCACGATTGCGTTGTAGAGAAAATCATCCACATGGCCGGCGGGCGGGCTGGGATAGCCAAAGACGGGACGTGTGTTGGCGCGGTAAATATCCTTGTAACCTTGACCGGGTACGAGAAATCCGGCGCCCGCCGTGAAGATGATGTTTTCAGTGAGCAACGGCCGCCATTGAAAGCCGAGGCTGCAATCGAGTCCGACATCGTTGCTGGCGTGATTGGTGAAGAGCACCTGCTCGGTCACCGCGGTATCGGCCGTCCAGATGTAGTTCACGTTCATGAAGCCTTTCAGCTTCGGGGTGACGTCGGCGTCGAGGCCGTAACCGACAATGATCGCGCCGGGATTAACGAAATTGGCCTGGCCTTCGGATTTGCTCGTGCGGAAATCGATCACCAGACTGTCGCGCTGCTTAAAATTCACCGCCGTGCCACCGAGATTAAAACCTTGATGCGAGAAAAAGCTGAACGGCCCTCCGATGAAAAACGGCCGGTCGAAGACCGTGTCAAAGCCAGTCGCCTCTGAGTCCCTGGGATTGGAATCACCGCTCGCGTAAAAGATCGACAACTTGTGGCGCATCCAATCTTTATCGACTGAGAGTTCGAGCGCGGCCATTTGCGCGTTGATCTGCACGCGTCGTCCGGCAATGCCGTTCAAGCTGTCCTCGCCGAGCACTTGATAGAAGGCGTGGTCGACGTTGAGCCAGCCGATGTGGCCGTCGCCGGTCCAGCCGAGGTAATATGCTTGCAGGTAATGATCGGCGACCGTGCCGATTGGCGCGGGCCGCGTGATGAAACCGTTTTTGTCGTAATGCCGGCTATTGTTGTCGAAGTCCGCCAGAAAACTGAGTTCGCCGGTGTAGCCTTTCCAAATCAGATCCTGTCTGAAGACGTTCGCGACATAAACCTGCTGCTGGCGCCGGCTGAACTCATTGAGGTCCGAGTAAGTGTCTTTTTCGAGCATGTCGAAAGCGGCGATATTGTATTGCCAGCGGTTGTTGTCGTAGTTGCCGAAAATGCGAACGCCCAAATTCGTGTCGTTGAAAATGAAACCGCGAAAATCGCTGACGAACGGTTGAATGCCGGCGCGCAGAGAAATGAAATCGTAGTTGTTCGACAAATCGCGCAGATGAATTTCGGCGAACGCCTCCTGCAGCGAATAGAATTCCTTTTCTCGAGTCGTCCCGTTTTGCGGATTTGGATTGACGACGTTTCTCTCCTCCACGTCGATGTAGTTATGATTGTAAACGGCGAGAAGGCGCAGCGCCCAATCGATCGGCTTGAAGGCGGTCTCACCCTTGAAAAGGTCGATGCCGATGGAAAAATCGTTCGAGTAAAAAAGTTGATCGCTCAGCCCGAAAAATTCCGAACTGTTCGGGCGAGCTGTGCTCACCCCGCTCGGCGTCGGCAATTTGCGCGCTTCGAATTGAAAGAAATCTTCCGCCGTGATGTTGAGGAAAATGTCCTCGCCGTAAATCGGCGCGTCGCCTTTAAGCAGACTTTGCAAATAGGGATGCCAAAGTTTTAAGTCGCCGGCCTGATAAGTCGTTTCGGTTGAGGGATCGGCGTAGCGTTTCCAGCGGCCGAAACCGATGAACCATCGATTCGGCGCGGGCTCTGAGCCTGGCAATAAGCCTTCGCCTCGCTCCGATTGCGGATACGTTTCGTATTCTAACTTTGGTCGGCGTGGAACAACCTCGCGCACGCCTTTGCGAGGAAGCTGGAGCGAACGCGGCAGCGGCTCTTCACCGTATTCTGGAGGCGGCGGGAGGGCGGGCGGGAAAAGCTCTGGCGGCGGTTGCGGTTCAATTTGTTGTCTCCCGGCGCCGGGATCGGGATTGAACTGCGCCGGCGGCAAAGGCCGCTCCGCTTCCGGCGGCTGATCGTTCTGTGCCAGAAGAGTCGTGTTCGCGAAAATTAAATCGCGTTGCAGCGCGAGCACATGCGCCGCGGGATCTATTTCCGGCGTCTGACTGCGCACGACGAGGAGGTTTATGCAGAGCACAAGTGCAGAAAGCCCGACGGCTCTTCCGCGTAAGATCGCGGTCGCGGCGCGAGTGTCTAACTTGCGTTCCGAAGATCGCGACTCAGAGAGTTGCGCCACAGTTAGCCCGCGCATGAATGGCGAGGATGCCGAAAGGAGCGCCACCTTTGCAAGCTTAAGACATTCACTCCGAAGCTGCACCGCGAATTTACGATTGCGCGTGTAAAAATGCTGTAGGGCGGGCGCTCCGCCTGCCAAACTTGTCTATGGGTCACCCACCACGAATTCCCGTGTGGTTGCGCTGGGAACAATCGGTAATTTACTTCGTCACGATTTGCGTGGCGAATCGGAAGCCCGTCTTAGCGAATAAAGCGGCTCTTAGGGCATTTAACATTGCCACCGCAAAACTTCAGGATTGGCGCGTGCTCGGCGCGATGCTTATGCCAGATCACCTTCACACGATCGTGTCGCCCAGGAAAGATCGCGACGCGAAACTCGGAAATTTCTCAGGCGCGTTGAAACGGTGGATGCGCGAAGAATTAAATGCATCTTGGAAGTGGCAACCAGGTTGTTTCGATCGCCTATTGCGTTCGGATGAATCGCTTCACGAAAAATGGATTTACGTTCAAGAGAATCCGGTTCGCGCGGGATTCGTTAGAGATTGGAAGGATTGGCCGTATCGAGTTGGTTTCGATGAAGAGGAATGAATTGTAGGGCAACCCGCTTCGGTTGCCGATAATTTGGTTGGCAAGCGGGGCGCTTGCCCTACAACCGCGGTCCAAACGGCAAAGATCCACCAAGTGGGCCGTTGTTTTCAATGGCGAAACATCACGGAACCTGATAACTCAAAGCACGGATGAAATTGCGCGTCCTGTTTCTTTTCGTCGCGGCAAGTTTTCTTTCCTCGTCAACGTTCGCGCAACTGACCGCCGCGGATGTTCAGAGGATCATCAACCACGCGGTCACGCGCGCCGTCCACGTTTCGCCTAGGAGCGTGATCGCAGTGACCGATCGCGAAGGTTACGTGCTCGCGGTTTGGGTTGTGCGCGGCGGTGCGGCGACTCCGGATGAGATCGCCACGGCCTTGAGCAAGGCTGGTACAGCAGCTTATTTGAGCAGCAATCAAAACGCGTTCACTTCGCGCACTGCTGGCTTCATCATTCAGCAACATTTTCCGCCCGGTGTAAGCAACACTGCCACGGGCCCGCTCGTCGGCGTCGGCCTTTCGAATCTTTTCATCTCCGACGTCAATCGCTTCAAGAAGACCGACCTCGTCCCATGCCCGCCGGGAAGTACGTCGCCAGGCACATTCGGTTCGCCGATCGCTTTCACGTCACTCGACGGTTCTCCGGGAGGCGTTCCGCTTTACAAGAACGGCGTCCTGGTCGGGGGAGTGGGCGTGACAGGCGACGGCACGCCCCAGCCGCCAATTCCAGCTCAGCCTCCGTTCCCGGTATCCCGTCTGCTCGCGCCGTGCCAGACGCTCCCGTCCGTCCTTTTGGCGCGGAACGAAAATCCCTTCATTTACATTGGCGGATACGACAAGGACGAAGATGTTGCGCTTGCCGGGCAGAATGGCTTTGCCCCTTCGTCCAGTATCACTGCAAACAACGTCTTCATTGGCGGCATCAGGCTTCCTTACACCGCATCATCGACGTCCAGCTCGAGGACGATCGTGTTGCAAGGCAACGCTGACCCGTCATACCACATCATGGGTGCGCCGGCGCCGTTCCCATATCGAGTCGCGACGTTTGGCGGCGTGACCGGTGAAATTAGGCAGCCGATCATTAGCGATCCGCTGCCGGGCACGATTGATGGTCAGTCCCGCCTCACCGCCGCGGAAGTCGCAAGCATCATCAATTTCGCGGCTCAGCGCGTGAAAATCACGCGCGCCGCCATTCGCTTGCCGATCGGCACGCAAATGGAGGCCTTCATCACCGTCGTCAGCAATCCGGATGCACCTGGAGTCACGCCGAAGGTGCTCGGCACATTTCGAACCGGCGAAGCGACGCTCTTCAGCTGGGACGTCGCCGTGCAGAAAGCGCGCACCGCAGTTTTTTATTCCAACCACGACTTCCTCGGATTCGGGTTGAACATCGCGATGTCCACCCGGTGCGTCGGTTTTTTGGCGGAGAAAAATTACCCACCCGGAATCGACGGCAACAATCCCGGACCATTTTTCAGGCAGCAGGACCAGTTTTCCGGGTTTTCTGGAACAGAGCCTAACGCCACCTTCACCGGCATGCTCGGTGTTCCCGGGGTTGGCGGAGGAATTATTCACGATCTTCCTAACGGCATCACCATTTTTCCCGGCGGCTTCCCGCTTTATCGCAACGGCCAGCTCATCGGCGCAATCGGCGTGAGCGGTGATGGCGTCGATCAAGACGACATCGTTGGCGCATCCGGGACGCACGATTTTCTCGCGCCCAACGCCATCCGTGCCGACCAATTCTTCTTCAGAGACACGCGCCTTCCCTACGCTAAATTCCCGCGCGACCCGGGATTGTAAGATCGACTTGTGCCCGCGACGCCTGCGTCGCGCTAGAGCGGAAAAAGCTCCAACATCCAGAGAAATTCCAAACTTCAAATATCCAAGACACGCTACTTCCAGGCGTTTTGACGCTTAAGTGATTGAAAGTTCTTTGGAACTTGGAATTCCGTTGCACTCGAACGGCCTGCAA
>JBAQJG010000742.1:0-2114 GCA_049300145.1 Chthoniobacterales bacterium
GCAACAGCCTTTCCATCCCGGTTGTCTGCCCGATGGTCGCGCCCGTCGGATCGAGCACACGTACCAGAAACGGAGCGCGCTGCCGGCTACCTGCTGTGTTGATCTCCGCAGCGACCGCCTCCAACCCGCCGCGTTGTTCAAAGCTCGCTTGTAACGCGTCCACTCTGTCCGCGAGCACAGCGTTATCTTCCGCGAATGCATGCCGGACGACGACCCAGTAAAAGACGCCGAGTCCACAGGCGAGCAGGAGGGCCGCCGCCAGCGTAAAGAGCAAGATGAGCTGGGATGCGATGGAGCGCGGATTAGGGCGCTTTGAGAACATAACCCATGCCGCGGATCGTATGGACCAGTTTAGTTTTAAATGGATCGTCTACCTTTGCCCGCAAGCGGCGCACGACCACATCGACTACGTTCGTATCGGTCTTGAATCCTATGTCCCACACATGTTCTGCAATTTCATCGCGCGATACCACTTCACCCACCGAATGCGCAAGGTGGGTGAGCAGGAGAAACTCTTTGGGTGTGAGATTCAGTGGAACACCGCCGCGCTCGGCGCGTTGATGCCGCGTATCGATTTCCAAATCGTCGATACGCAGCTTGTCCCGACGTGTAGGAGTACGCCGCATAAGCGAACGCACGCGGGCAAGCAATTCGGAAAACGCGAACGGTTTCACCACGTAATCGTCCGCGCCGAGCTCGAGCCCTTTCACGCGATCGCGCACACTGTCGCGCGCCGTCAAAAAAATGACCGGCGTCTGCACCCTGGCCTCGCGCAATTCTTCGACGAGAGCCCAGCCATCTTTTTTCGGAAGCATGATATCGACAATTAGAAGGTCAAACTTGCTCGCGCGTGTCGCCGCCAGCCCTGCCTCGCCGTCAGGCGCGACATCGACAACGAAACCGGCTTCGCGCAGGCCTTTCGCCAGAAAAGCCGCCGTTTTCTTTTCATCCTCGATCACCAGAATTCGCATAAGCCTGATAATCCTTTCTTAGTCATAGCCCTGCTCCTGCTTCACGACAGAGTCTAAAGAGCATGAGCGAGAGCAAGAGAATGGGCAAGACAAGAGAGTGGACGCCTTATGAGACCGATCTGTCTCGTCCGGGGGGCAGAGCAATCACCAGCCCTGCCAGCAGAAACGTGGTTGCCGCAGAGAACAGGCAATAGCGGCAATACGCGTGCAGCAGGAAGGCCTGAACGTAAAGGAACCAGAGCGTAGCGAGAAACATCGCGCCAATGGTTGGAATGAGAAATGTTCGCGCGCGCGCATATCCGAACCCCGCGAACGTAGCGAAGGTAAACGCGCTGAAATAAGCCAGGACGCCGAAAAAGGCCACGGGAATTCTCCCCACCTTGGCGTACGAACTGCCCAGGACCCGGAAACAATCCGGCGATCCACCACAGCCCAGCGTCTCACCCGTTAACGCCTGCACTAACAGATACGTTGCATCCGCCAACCCAGCCAGCGAAACAATCGCGGCAACGATGTAAATGGTCGTGCTAAATCGCGATACGGTCATGTCTGCGATTTTTTCTGCAGCGCAGCGTTGATCTCGGCGCGAATGCCCTCCGGGTTCTTGTCTTTCGGATCCAGGGGCTGATTATTAATGAACACAGTGGGAGTAATGTTTATTCCAAGTGAGTTGCCGCGCTGGCGATCGGCGTCGACTCGATCCCTGGCCTGCTGTCCGTCCATGTCTTTTTTGAACTTATCAACGTCGAGTCCGATCGTTCCCGCATAGGATTCAAACAATTCGCGTACATTAGGGGCCTTGCTCCAGGTCTCTTGTTCCCGATAGAGCACGTCGTGCATCTCCCAAAAACGGCCCTGCAGTCCTGCTGCTTCCGCAGCCAGCGCCGCCTCGCGGGCGTGCTCGTGTACCGCGAGCGGAAAATTGCGAAAGACAACCCGCAAACGTGAATCGTACTCTTTTTCGAGTTGTTGAAGAAAGACGGAGAACATGCCGCACGGCGGGCATTGAAAATCGCCGTACTCTTCCAGCGTTACCGGGGCATCCGGGTTGCCCCGAACGTGCGCAGATTCGGCATCGCTTTTTCCGGGCGTCTTGCTGTCCGAAATAGCGTGGACCTGCGGTCGCTTTGCGCGGTAGAGCAT
>JBAQJG010000743.1:0-1676 GCA_049300145.1 Chthoniobacterales bacterium
GGCTTTGATAAGCAAGATTGGCGCCAATCTAACTTACACTCTCAGTGGAACTATCTCCGGGATGCTGTACTCGGGCAGAATGGTCACTGGCACGACTTCGCAGACGATATACTCGACCAGCGGTCAACTCAGCCAAGGTATCGGGCATGTCAAAGCAGGAAGCACGAACCTTGCTGTTCCAGAGCCGAATACACTGGTCATGCTTGGAACGGGACTTGGTGTTGTGGCAGGACTGTTCAGGCACAAGTTCTCCGCCTCGCGCACTATTCGCTAGAGGGTGCTTCCAGCGGGAAGCGGTGACCGATAGCCGCTCCCAAACGACTGACTAGGACTCGGTGCGCTCAACGACCAAAGCTCGGAGAAAGGAAGGGGTGCCCGGCCGATTACTCGTTTCGTTGGAGAAAATGAATCTTCAGCCTACAGCGGGAAAATGAATCTTCAGCTTATAGCAAATGAAGAGAACCAGGATCGCGCCGAGTGTGGAAAAAATGAGGCCGGCGGGGTGATATCGTTGGTTTGTCGGGGGCGAAAACAGATGGGTAACGGCGCCGCCCAGAATCGATCCGATGATGCCGAGCACGATCGTCCAGAAGATCGTTATGTGCACGTGCATCACCGATTTCGCGATAACCCCCGAGATCAGCCCAATAAGAATGTACCAGATTATGTGAAACATATTTTTCCTCCAGCGTTTGCCTTCAGAACGTCGTCGAGTATAACCCAGGGCGTGGCAATTAACCAGATTCTTCCTGTCATCGATCGGCTTTCCGATCGGCTTTCCCAATTGAAACTCAAGAATTGGCCATCAAGCCGGAATCTCCTTTGACTTCAAGACTTTTTCAGCAGCCACAGGCGATTTCACCAACTGAGGATTGCTCATGCAAAGCCGATCGTTCGACAGTCAACATTATGCTTGGTTCCTATGATGACGACGAATGCATTGCCATCCTTTAGATTTGAGATTTTCCTTCCCGTGATCGAAGCCAAAGCTCGACGATCAGTGTATTGATCGAGAAACCGATCCAGAACGCGATACCAAAGAACTGCTCAGGCGCAAGGTGGGTGATACGACTGGTGGCGAAGAATATTCCCATCACCGGGCGCGTGGTTGCGATGCCGAGAAGGACTGCAATTGCGCGTGTCATCCATCGCAATGTTCAGTAGAGGCTCGCGACGCAGACGCCATGCCCGGAATAGCGAGAATAGAAAGAGACTGTTGAAGAGCAGGACCGCGGAGCGTTCCACCCAACCGCCAACGGACTAATTGCTCATCGCGTAGGCAGTAACACCGACTACCGCTCCGAGAGGAAACAGAAAGCGTTCGGGCCACGCCGCGCCGGCGAGCCGTCGAAGGTAGACAAACGGAGCCAGAACGACGAAAGCCAATGCCGGAACAATATGCGCCAAGGTGAGAGTTGCATGCGATGCGAATGCGGCATCGAGCGCGGCCAACTGGGGTGGCGCAGATTGCGGAGGGTGCGCAAGAGCAACCGTGCGCCGAATCACCACGGCCACCGAAATCACAATGCAGGCCCAAAACCCGATGCGCAGCCAGCGCCAAGAAGTTTGTGTTTCTGGCAAAATCACTCCAGTCTTCCGGCCCCAGGGGCTCGTCTTCACCACCCATTCTGACTGAAACTAAGATATTTCAACACAAAAGCGGGGAACAACCCAGC
>JBAQJG010000744.1:0-9043 GCA_049300145.1 Chthoniobacterales bacterium
GCGCAGTAACGGACGCATTGATGATGACAGATGAGCCTTGCCTCAGTAGCGGCAACGCCTTTTGAATTGTGAAGTAGGCCCCCTTGAAGTTGGAGCCTATCACCCGGTCGAAGCTTTGCTCCGTCACCTCTTCGAACGGCAGGAATTCACTGTGACCTGCATTGACGAAGATGCCGTCCAGGTGACCGAACTCCCGCTTGATCGTGGTGAACATCGCGTCGAGGTCCGCGAGATTGCTGACATCCGCGCGAACGGCAAGACTTCCGGCGCCAAGCGTCTCTTGAGCCGCCTTCAGCGTTTTCTCATTCAAGCCGCAGATGGCGACGCGCGCGCCCTCTCTGTCGAATTCCTGCGCTGCGGCCAACCCGATCCCGCTGTTGCCGCCGGTGATAAGAATATTCTTGTTCGTTAGTCTATTCATTGTCTTCACTCCTTCTCCTTTTTAGTTGTTTTCATGCGTATTTCAGATTCGGTCGGGGAGCCGCGTCGTTACCTCCTGGAGTCGTTTCTTTGATTTGTAGTTGCTGCGATTGAAATTGGAACGGACAGACTGGTCGGTATGATATGATGCATAAAAAAGGAATCCCTAAGGTTTCAAGCTGTCCAGATAATCGAAAAAAGCATGGCTTGTTTGCAACAGCAGCGCCTCGTCCTGGGTGCTTTTGGCCGTACCGGCCATGCCCGCTTGCGCCGCCGCGATGAACGCCGCCACTTTTGGCGGAGAAACGTCTTTTCTCACTTTGCCTGCCTTGATCCCGCGGGCGAACGCGGCCGCCATGGTCTCTCGCCATGCGAAATAGACCTTCTCCAGCGACTGGCGGAATTTTTCATCAAGGGGTGACATCTCTTGCGCCAGATTATTCAGCGGACAGCCATGCACCAGCCCACCATTGGCAATCTCCCTTTTGGCGCCCTGGCGAAAGATGCGCTTCAAATCCGTAATTGGATCGGTCGAATTGGCGAGAGGATCGGACCATTGCTGCTTGAAACGCGGATGAATGACCTCCCGCACAACCGCGTATCCCAGATCTTTTTTGCCCTTGAAGTGATGAAACACTGCGCCTTTGGTCGTACCCGCTTCATCAACGATGCGATTGAGACTACCGCCCTGAAATCCGTTTTTGTAAAATTCCTTGAAAGCAGCCTGGAGGATTTTTCCTCGCGTGTTTTCGGGAGATCTCTTGGCGGTCGTTTTCATTTCAACGTTCTACAATACAGACCAGTCGGTATGTCGTCAAGTTCAATTTTTCTTTTCTCAATTCTCGGATTTGAGCATTTGACGGTTCCCTAACCCTCGGAGCCTACACGGTCCGGTTCCTTCTTGTCATTTGCGGCTTTTCTTTAGCCGAAACGGGAAATCCCCAAAAGGCGATTTCTCCCGGGTCGAGCCCTTGAAAAGAGGGGTCCGGACCTTTTTGACGCTGCTGGGCGAAGCGTAGTCATGAGCGAGGCCTTTGGCCGAGAAGTTCAAAAACCCTTGGACTCACTATGCCCTTCGACTCACTGCGTTCGCTCAGGAAAGACCCGCACCTGTCGACGTTTGGTCAGAAACGTCAGTCCCCATTGCAGCATGACGAAGAATCGGTTCGAAAACCCGATCAGGAAATAGATGTGCACGACCGCCCAGACAACCCACGCCGGAAATCCGGTGAATCGGAGCAGGCGAAGATCGGCGAGCGCGTACGTGCGCCCCGCGATCGCGAGATCGCCTTTGTCCCAATACCAGAAGGGCCCCGGCGGCGGCTGCCCCGTCACGCGTCGTAGAATCAGGCCTGCCACGTACCTTCCTGCTTGAATGGCAGGCTGCGCAACGCCCGGCATGACCATCGGCTCTTTGGACCTGATCCCCAGCAAATTCCGCGAAGGCGCAACGACGTGCGCCGTGTCGCCAATTGCAAAAATCTCAGGATGATCCGGCACTGACAGGTCGGAGCCGACGATGATTTTCCCCGACTTATCCATTGCCGCGCCTAACCAGTGACCCGCTGGTGAGGCCAGCACTCCGGCTCCCCACAGCACCGTGCTCGACCGAACGCGCTGGCCGCCCGCCACGACTCCTTCGGCATCCACACTGGTCACTCGCGTGTTCGTGTAAATCTTCACGCCCAAGCTCTCGAGATGACGCTGCGCCTTCGCCGACAGATCTTCGGGAAATGTCGGAAGCACGCGCGGGGCCGCCTCGTAGAGGAGGATCTGCGCGTCGCGTGGATCGATGTGACGAAAGTCATGGGCCAACGCCATCCGCGACAACTCCGCCAGGGTGCTCGCCATTTCCACGCCCACCGTGCCCGCGCCGACCAGCACGAAGGTAAGCAGTTGCCGTATTCTCTCGGTATCGGCGTGACCGAGCGCAGCCATCTCCTCGGCGCGCTCGAATGCAAGCAGGATCTTGCCGCGGATCAGGTCCGCGTCATCCAGCGATTCGAGCCCGGGCGCCACGCGCCGCCACTCATCGTGTCCGAAGTAGTTGTATTGAATGCCGGTGGCGAGGACGAGGTAATCGTAAGAGATTGAATGCTGTTTCAGACGAACCAGGCGCTTGTCCGTATCGACCCCGCTGACTTCGTCCATCAGCACCTCTACATTGGCCTGTCGGCTCAGGATCGATCGCAGCGGCCGGGAAATTTGGTCGGCCGATAACAAGCCGGTCGCCACCTGGTAGAGCATGGGACGAAAGAGATGGTAGTTGCGCTTGTCGATCAGCGTCACGCTGACGGGAGCGCCGACTAACCCGCGTGCTGCGCAGAGTCCGCCAAAACCGCCGCCGATGATTACCACGCGAGGCTCATTGTTCACTCAAGAGCTGCCTCAGGAGCTAAAGCACTCCTTCTTCAACGTCGTAAACGTCGAAGAAAAACTTCACTTTACTTGGCGGATGACAAAACTGCGGAATGTAAGTCTCAAAATATTCCTGGACCTGTTGCGAAAGATCACAAAGCCGAAGGCAACGCATCTCGTTATTCCATTTAATAATCGCTGCTTGATCCTTCTGCGTCGCGTTCTGACGGATCCAGTGATCGGCTTCTTCGTCAGTCGCGCCGGTCGCAACGAACTCTTTGAATTTCATTGCGTCGAGCCCGGTAAACTTCCAAAAGTAAGCGCCCAGGCCACACGGATAGAAGTTGTATTCGCCGTTGATGCCTAACAAGTCAGCGCGCGCCTTATCGAGCATCCGGGCCGCGATGACGAAGCCGCCGAGTGTTTCGCGAGGGCTACGCGGCGGTGTCTTGCGTAAGTCGCGTGCCAATGTTTGCAGGTGATCCTTGTTCATGTGTTCACTTGATATTCAAAGCTTTGATTTACTTTGTGGGTACCAGCACCGGAGCGCCTTTCTCCTTCACGAAGAACACGACGAATTTCGCCGGTTTGGTTTGGCTAGCGTTTCGCCCGACGACGTGAACATCCTCGGGGCCTTCATAGAAGGTCTGACCAGGTGTCAGAGTCACTTCTTTCCCGCCCCTGACCTGCATTACGATCGAGCCTTCCAGTACATAAATAAATCCATGTGCGTTGTGGCGATGTATTGGGTCCGTGCTGCCCGGAGGATACTCAATCAGGAGCATCAGAGCTTCCTTGCCAGGAAGGTCCGTCAGGTCTTTCGACATGAGCTCCGTCAACTTCGCTTCCTTGGGTTCCGTCGTGGCGGCCATCGTTAAGGTCACCTTGGACAGAGCGGCGAAGACAATTCCGCAAAGGAGAAGAGTGACCACTTTTGTTACCTTCCCCGGGAGATTTGATGCGGGCGCCGACTGTCGCTCAATTGCCTTCTTCTGCGGAGTGGTACGGCTGAGCCACTCCTCATAATGCGTCGGGCCGAGGCGGGGATTATTTCCAGGGACGAGGCTTTGATCGTTCACCGCAATGCCGAAGTAGCCAGCATTAGCATCGGTGACCACCTTCCGCGCGTCGCCCGTCGCACTCAGATACTGCCTAACGAGTTCATCCTGCCGGATCTGATCAGGCCCAGCAATTTCGATCATTCCATTCACCGGTTCCCCGAGAGCTACCTCTGCCACCGCGGCAGCGACATCATCCGAAACGATTGGCTGCATGAGGACTGATGATAGCCGAATCTCTGAACCGCCGGTCGCCGATTGAGTGATGCTCTTCACGAACTCGAAGAACTGCGTTGCGTGCACGATGGTAAACGGAATCCCGGAAGCCTTGATCAGATTTTCCTGGGCCATCTTCGCGCGGAAATAGCCACTCAAGGAACCGGGACCACTTCCAGTCAGGCGATCGGTGCCGACTACCGACAGCGCCACATGATGCTTCACGCCGGCGGACTTTTCCGCAGAAAGAAGATTGCGACCTGACGTTTCGAAGAAATCCATGGCAGGCTTGTCTTCGAAGGAAGGTGAGTTCGCCACATCAACGACCACCTGAGCTCCTGTTAGCGCATCACCTAATCCTTCACCCGTGAGCGTGTTCACACCGCTCGAGGGTGATGCCGCCACCACCTCATAACCACGTTGGCGAAGAATGTTTACGACCTTTGATCCAATGAGGCCGGTCCCACCAATAACCACGATCTTCATTTTGTTATTCATGTGCGTTTGTTACTCCAAGTTTTGGTTCTTCATTTCTCAACGCCTTTGTAAACCAGCTTAGTAAAGAGCTCGCCGTTCACGAAGCCCTTTCCCCACTTCGCGTCGTAAGCAGCAGCGGGCTTTGCGGCCACTATTTCATTAAGGGATTTGCCCTCTCCTTTGAGCGCAGCAACGCGGTCGCGAATGGTGGCGAGGATATCGCGGTATTCGATCATTTCGGCTTTGCCGCCGACCGGACCATGTCCAGGAATCACAATGGTCTTGTCCGTTACCATCGCGAGATTTGCTTCCGCGGCCTTGATCATGCCGTCAATGTTTCCCCCGGTCGAATAATCGATGAACGGGAAATGTCCGTTCCACCAGGTGTCGCCGGTGTGCAAGACATCGGCCTCGGTAAAGTAGATCGAGATATCGCCGTCGGTGTGGGCGGGACCGTAATATTTAAGAGCGACCGTTGCGCCGTTAAGATGAAGCGTCTTCTCCGCTCCGGTGATCTCGGTTGGGATTGCTGTCGCTGGCGACGGCGGGAAGGTAAAATCCCAATCATCAACTCGGGTCGTTGTTGAGAGATGTTTCTTCGTGTTCTCGTGCGTCATGATGGTCGCACCGGCCGAATGCATCCATTCATTGCCGTCCGTATGATCGAAATGCCAATGGGTGTTCACGAGATGTTTAACTGGATCGCCACTGACGCTGGCCAGTGCCTCGGCAATTTTTTCGCGCGAGGTCAAATATCCCGAGTCGATAATGAGTTTGCCATCGGAACCAGGGAGGACCGCGATGTTGCCACCGGAACCGATGAGCGCACTCACATTTCCTCGAAGTGATTGAGTCGCGATCTTGGCCTTGGAACCACTCGCACGAGCGCCTGCGACGAGATTTTGTTCAGCGGCGAGAAAGCGACGCGGCGCAAAACTTAGCGCGGCCGCGGTGAAGCCGGCCGACACGATGAATCGTCGCCGCGAAATGCCCAGCGATTGTGCGTTCATGACTACGCTTTGATAAACGCGAGCAAGTCGGCGTTGATGATGTCGGCGTGCGTCGTGATCAGGCCGTGAGGCAAATCTTTGTATGTCTTCAGCGTGCCGTTCTTGAGAAGCTTGGCAGAGAGTGGTCCCGAAGCCTGATAGGGAACGATCTGGTCGTCCTCACTGTGCATGACCAGAACCGGCACCGAAATTTTCTTCAGGTCTTCCGTGAAGTCAGTCTGCGAGAAAGCGACGATGCCGTCATAACCTGCCTTAGCGCCGCCCATCATGCCCTGACGCCACCAGTTCCAAATGAGAGGCTCGATTGTTTTCACGCCCGGGCGATTGAACCCGTAGAACGGACCAGCCGGCAGATCATAATAGAACTTGGCCCGGTTGGCGGCGAGCTGGGCTTGGAGATCGTCGAATACCGATTTGGGCAGGCCTAACGGATTGGCCGGAGTCTTCACCATCAGTGGCGGCACCGCGCTAATGATTGCCGCCTTCGCCACATTTTTGTCGCCGTGACGGCCGAGATAATGCACCACCTGGCCGCCGCCAGTCGAATGGCCGACGTGAATCGCATCCTTCAGGTTGAGATGATCAGTGACAGCCTTCAGATCGTCGGCATAATGGTCCATGTCGTGTCCGCCGCCGGTTTGAGTCGAGCGACCATGTCCGCGACGATCAGTCGCGATGACGCGAAAACCTTTGCTCTCGAAGAAAAGCATTTGCGTGTCCCAATCATCCGCCGAGAGCGGCCAGCCGTGACTGAACACAATCGGCTGCCCGCTGCCCCAGTCTTTATAATAGATGTCGATGTTAGCTCCGTTTTCTTTTCCAACTGTGATGTATGGCATAATAAGTTTCCTTTCGGCTCGCTGGCCAGATGCGGTCCGGTGGAGCTCCTTCTGCGGAGACGCCGAACGGATTAGACGCGCAAACAACTTCGGACTCGATGCAATAATTGGTCAAGTCACAACTCTGTGGCACCTGACATCTGTCCTCCGACCTCAATTCTGCCTAGGAAATCCAAAAATCTCCCTCCCACTCTCCTGGTTTCCTGAGAGATAATTCTTCGCCTCTCTATGAACTACGTTTTCGCGTTTGCTTTGGGCATCGGCTTCGCCGCGGGTTTGCGATCACTGACGCCGCCGGCGGTAGTGGCGTGGTCCGCTCATCTGGGCTGGTTAAATTTCAGCAACTCCCCGCTCGCATTCATGGGATCGACGATCACCGTCGCTATCTTTTCGCTCCTGGCGGTCGTCGAGTTAATCGGCGATCTGCGACCTTCAACGCCGAAACGAACCGCGCCGATGCCGCTCATCGCTCGAATCGTTATGGGCGGTCTTTGCGGCGCCTGTGTTTGCGCGGCGAGTAATCAATCGCTAATCATCGGCGCTATTCTTGGCACGCTCGGCGGAGTGATCGGAGCATTCGCCGGTTACGAAGTCCGGAGAAAATTGGTCGCCGCGCTGAACGTCAAAGATATTTTCATCGCCCTGCTGGAAGACTTCGTCACGATCGGCCTCGCATATTTCTTCGTCTGGCGCTGACTCGATTAGGGACGTTGGTCCTATGGGAAATGCGTCAACGAGATCAACAACCTTTGGTTTGCTGAGATCGCCTAACGAATTGATGTTGGAAAATCGTTAGGGGAATACAAATTCCCCGGAGTCTACGGGAGAGCAGGACAGGGATCGATTACGAGCATGAGTAGGATTCCCGTGACACCCGGAGTCTACAGGGCTCGAACCGACTGTGTTGGTAATCGATCGCGGGGAGTTCATCGACAAACTTGAGACGACACCGTTCTGATTTCTGGGATCACGCGCGAAAATTTAACGGCCAAGCGGAACATCGAAATTGTATACCGCAATTGTATACGCTAGCTCGAAAAAAGGGCCAAAAATGGCTAATCTTGGCTAAAACTCAAATCAACAAAATCCATGTAAGTTGCTGATTTACAATAGATAGCTAATGATAGCTAAAGCCGGCAAAAATGGCTTTCTCGATTACAAATCAGTCTGCTCTACCAACTGAGCTATGCCGGCAAAAGAACCGCGCAGCTTAGCTTACAAGATCGCCGCGAACAAGTTGTCGATCTTGCGAACGGTGGATCGAGCAGTCCCTGCTCGATGTTATAAATGGCGGCGAAGCCACACTTTTAGGATCGCCCCCGGAACGGCCGATCCCACCATTTCCGCTGGCGATTCTTACATCCGCGAGCGCGGGCGCGCGTAGGCCGAAAGAGGCCCCGCCGTTTCGAGATTTTTGATCACCGTGCTCAGGTAAACCGATTCGGGATAAAACGCTTTGTACTTGGTGATCTCGGCCCGATTCAAAACCTTGAATCCGTAGCGCTCGAACATTTTTTCGCCGCGCCGACTTTCGAAGGTGACGATCTGGCCGTAAACGCGCTTCTCGCCGCAGCGATACAGATAACTTAGATACGCGCTCATGAGCGCGCGTGTGGTCGAGACTTTGCGCGCATCGGGCAGCAGATTGATGTGGAAATGCGGAACGCGTCGGGGCGCCGCCGGCACTTCGCGCCAGCCGTGCACAAGCGTCCAGCGAATGAAACGGCGCGAGCGTCCGTTGTAACGAAAGTATCGAGCGAGAGCGCGAAAAAAGAGCCAGACGTTTTGATAAAGCGCGTAGAGTTGATTGCGCAACGGTTTGCGCGAGCCGAGCAGGTAACCGCGAATTTCGCCATCCACTTCCAGAACGAACGATGATTCCGGTTCGTGATCGGTGTAATAGGTGGTGAGAAAATCGGCGAACAATTGTCGATCTTCGTAAACGGGATCGATTGGTTCGCCGAGAAATCCTGTCTGGCAACATAAGCCCCGCACTGCCGCGCGATCGGACGCGCGATAGCTGCGGATCGTGAATGCTTTTACGCTGTTCATCCCTGGCCGTTCCCTTTGTAGTTTGCGCAAACCTCGCGGTAAATGCAAAAAAGTCGCTCGAAGACCCGCGGCCAGGCGTATAATTCTCCCGCCATCTGTGATGCACCGCTGCCCAGCATCGATAATTTCTTCCCGCTCAATTCTTCAATCGCGTCCGCCAGCGCTTGGGCCGTGTTCTCGAGCGCCCAGGACCGCTGTTCGTGAAAAATAATGCGGTCCATATAACTGCCGCGAATCCCTACCACGGGCGTACCGCACGCCTGGCTCTCCAGCGCGACAAATCCGAATGTTTCCTGAACACCGGGATGAACGAACAGATCGGCCGCGCGATAGTAGCGCGCGAGGTCAGCTGAGTCGGTACAATATTGAATCCACGACACGCTTCCGGTCCGCGCCTGCAGTTGTCGAAGGTGATCGCGTTGCGGCCCGTCGCCGATCACGAGCAGATGGAAATCGCCCGGGCCTCGCTCGTGCAGCAGTTCAAGGCCTTTGAATAATGTCTTCGTATTCTTTTCTTTCGCGAGCCGGCCGACGTACAAGAGTAATTTTTGATGTCTTCCCACGCCTAACGAGTCGCGGGTCGCAGCCAAATCGTCCGGCATCGGTTGGAAAA
>JBAQJG010000745.1:0-5571 GCA_049300145.1 Chthoniobacterales bacterium
GGGCCAGCAGGGCCGCTCGCAAAAGCACTCGTGATCAACGCTGTTTTGCTGAGCCTTTTCGCTGTTCAGCACAGCGTGATGGCGCGGCAATGGTTCAAACACGCCTGGACAAAAATCGTCCCTAAGCCGGTTGAGCGCAGCACTTATGTGTTGCTAACCAGTTTGATTTTATTGCTGCTCTTTTGGAAATGGCACCCGATGAAAGGGATTGTTTGGGATGTGCACAATCCAAACGGCCGCACCGTGCTGCAAAGTCTGTATTGGGTCGGATGGGGCCTTGTGCTTGTTTCAACTTTTCTCATCGATCACTTCGACCTCTTTGGGATGAAGCAAGTCTACAACTATTTGGTCGGCAAGCACGACGAACCGCCACCTTTCAAAGCACCGACCTTGTACAAAATCGTACGCCATCCGCTTTATCTTGGATTCATCATCGCTTTTTGGGCCACGCCGAAAATGACGACAGGCCATCTGTTCTTCGCCGTAATGACCACAGCTTACATTCTGGTCGCGATCCAATTCGAGGAGCGCGATCTGATTCGTTTCTACGGCGATACCTACCGACGGTATCGTGAGCAAGTATCAATGCTGTTCCCGGTTCGTCTGCGCAAGAGATAGCTCGCTCAATCGTTAATAAAACGCCCACGGGCCACTTGCTGTTGGCTTGAATCCTTGAATCACCTGAATCCTTGAATCGCTGAATCCCTTAGAAGTGAGCCACAGCCGGGAAGCCGGACTATGGAATAACATCAACGTGAACAAAGAATCCATCACGATCCGAATCGAAACGGCGTAGGCTGTTGGCTCGACTGAAGTGTTAGGCGTCTGCGCGCCCACCGTGGTGCCACCTCTCGTAGACGATGCGCAGCGCAACAAGTCCTGTTAGCGTGAAAATGATTGCGCGTGCCCCGTTTGACCACAAGAGTCTGAAATACATCTCTTGCGAAAAGCCACCGCTATACATCTGATCCTGGGCCCCTGCGGCTAGCGGCGTGCTGGCCACAAACGCAGTGCACAGGGCGATGACCAACCAGATGTGGCGCGAAGGTACGCCGCGACAAGGGATCCAAAGCAGAAGCGACCAGGACAGAAACATAACGCCAGCGGGAAGGATGATGATTGGAAGCCGGGACAGGTACGCTCTGCTGAAGCCGTGAAAGGCCTGGGGACCGAATTGGCTCATGTCGGCGTAGATTGGATAGATGGTCAACTCGGCGATCCAGCCCGACGAAACGTTGTACCAAGTCGCTGCGACTGCGATAAGGAGCAGCACATCCGCCAAGCGGCCTCCGACTGGCGACGCTGAAGCCGAAGTCAACTCTGTGCCGCCGGTCTTGACGCGCCGCCGGAGGCTGCGCGCCGCCGCGACGATAGAGATGAGAAGCGCTGAAAGAAGCATCGCGGCAAACAGCAGGAAGCACAGGTTGGAGAAGGAGCGGTAACTCATGGAGCGTGATCAGGGACGCCTAACATGTGATTAGGCCGACAAATTTTGGAGGCATATCACGGCTTTTAACCATAATAACCGTCGCTGCATTGACAGTAAATCAAAAATCGCCAGACTCGACACCGGGCCGAACTGGCCCATGAGCTTGCCTTTTCCCAAGTAGTCGTGGTTCAGTGGAGCAATGGTTGCATTCGGCCCGCGCGCGAGCCCAAGTCAAAGGGTGTCAGGGACCAGGTGAAAAAGGGATGCGACTCCGACAATGTCGGCTGAATAACGCCTTACGCGGGAAACTTTTGCCGCCTACTTCTTTAACTCAATATCGAGCGCGTGGCTTGCAGTTTTACCGACGATTTCTACCGTGTGCGTTTCGGGATTGCGCCAGACCACTTGACCCGGTTTGGTTGTAACCGTTTTCGTTTTTCCATCCGAGGACGTGAACTTGAGCGTGCTACCCGTCAGCCAATAAACCGCATGGTGGGGATGCGAGTGCATCGGACTTTTGTCGCCCGGCTGCTGGCGGACATCAAGGATGCGCACATACTCGTTACTGAGGAGCACTTTGTAATGCCGAGGGTCGACTTTTGCCGGGTCCTGCGCTTTCGCCACGACCGTGGCTAAGATCGATAGGACGACAATTGGAATGAGTTTTTTCATAATTATAATCTCCTTTTGGTTTGGAAGGCGCGCCGAAGTTCCCCGGCCTTCGTCTTTGCAGAATGGTGTCTTAACCAAGCCGATCGAGTCAAACGTAAAAGAACGATTTTTTGGTTTCCCGAAGCCAAACGAGTCGGGTCACACAAGGGTTCACGCTGACGGGAGAAACTTTTACAGGAATCAAGGTAGCAGACCCGAGCGGCAAAGTGCTGCCCTGTTGCACGAAAGCCCGATAGCATTGTAGCGGTAGCAATTGCCGCCCCGCTGCACGAAGGCACTGAATCAGGAGTGCAGAGTTACAGGGAATCAAGATCGCAGGGTTGCAAATAAAGCTCGACGCATTCTCGCGGAATTGGTAAAAGCGCATTCGATTGCGTCACCCGACGTCTCAACGCATCTTCGGCCCAGGCGGTTCCCGGACAATTAACGCACTCAACGAAAGGATCTCTTGAAAACGTATCTCATTGCCATTGTCGTTTCGCTCATCAGCTGTCTGTCGCTTCGCGCGAGAGGTGCCGACGAAAAAGCGTTTACCGAAAAATATAAGACCGCTCTGGAAGCCAAAGACACGGCCACGCTTGAATCATTTCTCTACACGCAGGGTGCCGATCCGCAGATCGTCGAGTTTTACAAAATGATGCAGTCGAGCGGAGCCGGCGGAAAGATTGAGAAAATCGAGCTCGCTGCTCTCACAGCGGACGAGGCAGCCGAAGCCGCCGCGCCGCAGGAGTCGCCGACCGGTGGGAAAGTTTGCCTGACGCTCAAACCGACCAAAAAACTCCTCATTACCACGGAACAGAAAAGCAGCGAGGGCAGAGTCAGCAGCACCAGCACAAATCTCATCGCTGAGAAGGACGGCAAGTTCGTTATCCCCGTCCCCGGCCCATGTAAATAACACGCGATACACGGCCGCCCGAGCAACGCGCTCGCAAAGTGCACCCGCACCCCCGATTTGGAAGGTGACGGCAATCGGTGGCCCGCCGCTGCAGCGGCGCTAATCCTGGTCGGGCTTAGGGATGGGAGACGAGACGGTGATGTGCGTGATTTTTTCTTCCGGTGCACGCGTGGCTTCCAGGCGGACCTTTTGATCCGTATCACGCAAGGTCAGCTCCAACATCACGGTCTTCGTTTCGTTCGAGCTGTTATTGTTCCGCGTACGATTCATTTTTTCCGTTCTCGCCGCGTCCCAGGCATCGCCGAGTTCAGCCGGCGTGAGAGGCGAAGTGCCGGTGACCACGATTTTCACCTGATCGTAGATGAGCTTTTTCCTGGCCGGGCCGTCGGCGGTGAATTGCGGAACCGTCGGGGTCCAATCCGGAAGAGCGACCGGGCCGGGCGCTTCGAGCTGCTTTTGCAGGGCAGCTTTCTCCTTCGCCGCATCCTGTTCGACCTCGGCAAGCTGCGCTTTCACGTCGGGTAATTTTATGCCCATCTTTTTGGATTGTTCCTCGGCTTGCTTCAGAGCTTTGTCGAGGTCCGGGTCGGACTGCTGGGCGTTTGCCAATGGCGAGAGAGTGAGCGCAGCAGACAGAAAAAGCGTAACCGGCACGAAGTTTGATTTCATGGTGAGAGAATTAGTCATTCGGCGAAAGATTGCCAGCACGTCTTCATAATGTGTTTGACTATATGTCATACAAAAGCCGCGCGGAGCACCCCTAAAGCACCGAAAGCCCGAAAGCCCTGAAGCCCTAAAATCTGTTGGCTTGAATCATTGAATCCCTGAATCCCTGAATCCTTTGAATCACTGAATCAGTTTTGCAATTAGCAGTGGATTCACGCTCCCCTGGCCCGCTCCGGAGCAAAAGACCGCCTCTACTATTTAGACGTTGCACGCCTGCGAGCAAAACGAGACCAAAATCCAGTATTGACAGGAGTACCATATCCTGAGGCAAAATCGGTTCTACGCGAACCATTCCGGGACGATATGAAAACGCTCGCGAGTCTAATTGAAGGCGAATTACAATTTGGCAGATGGGAGCATTGCACTGTTTATGAGGATGAATTGGAACGCCTTTGGCCACTAGACCAGGAAGACCGTGAAGCACGTATCGCCCAGTTTGCGAGAGAACATGGATTCCATCTCCAATTCTATCGCAAAGGACTGTGCGCAATCTTTGTCCGTTCAAATTAGGACACTACCTATCCGTCCGATGTCGATGAGCCGGGAGCGACCGGATTCCATTATCACTTGAGCAAACCAATCAATTGCGACCATCTCTGTTCTCTTCTCGAAGAAGGCCGCATCAGTGAGGGCCATGCGCCCAACCACATTCTCGCCGTTCTCAATCGGCGCATCGCGCTGATATGCGAGCAAGCGTAAACTCTCGAAAAACAGGTAGAAAAGCTGGAAGACGAAACTGCCAGACTTAAAAAAGAAAACGCAGAGCTTCGTGTCAAGCTTGCGACCAAATCTCATCCCGATTTGTCATAACTGCGGCGTAGTCCTCGACCGCCTTGCCGACCACGAGCATCAGAAATCATTTACCCGGCACAATTGAGCAGATTGTATCCGATAACTCTCTTTGCCGTGCCAAAAGCCCCAATAGCGTGGCGCGAAGGACAAAGGAACGCTCGCTTGTATACCTTGGTTGCGCGTAAATAGCAGAAAATATGGTAGTTATGGCACGGAAATGGCTCATCTTATGAGGCGACAGGCTGTCCGATGAATCATACCTTTCCCTCTTTACTCTCATTTCCGTTGATCGCTCGTGTCCTGGGCCTTTTGATGCTTGCGGTGTCGTTGCCGGAGCAATCGGCTCAGGCTGCAAACCGGAATTGGCAAAACACCGGCACCGACTTCAACGACCCCAATAACTGGACAGGCGGCGTTCCCGGCCCCAACGATGTCGCCCGTTTCAATTCGGCGATGGGGATGCAACCCAATTTAAGTGCTTCGCTTACCATTCGGGAGCTGAACTTCTCGAATGCCGCGTCTTCCGGGTATGATCTCACGAGTAACACGGGCATCCAACTTACGCTGACGAGCACCAGCACCGGGGGCACGAGCGCGATCAACGCGGTGAACACCAGCGGCACTAACATCATCGACGCTCCCATCGTTCTCGGTGCGGCCGCCAATTCAACCCAGACCTTCACGCAAGGAATTGGCGGCACGCTCGTCGTCAATGGCGTGATTTCAAACACGAACAATGTGACCCTGAGTTTGGACGGTGGCGGGATTATTCAGCTCGGCGGAGCGAACACTTACACTGGCGGCACGACCCTTAACGCAGGCACGTTGAATATTAACAATGCCAGCGCGCTTGGCACCGGCACCTTCACCATCAGCGGCGTCAGCAACGCCATCATCGACAATACGACGAGTAGCGCGATCACGCTTTCCACCAACAATGCGCAGGTCTGGAACGGCGATTTCACTTTCACCGGCACCCAGAGCTTAAACCTTGGCACTGGTGCAGTGGCCTTGGGCGCCAGCCGAACTGTGACGGTCAATGCCAACAACCTGACGG
>JBAQJG010000746.1:0-6829 GCA_049300145.1 Chthoniobacterales bacterium
GCAACAACGACTTGGTCGTGCTCAACGGCTGCGTTATCTCCGCTTGCAATTATCTCGCCGTAGTCAAAACACAGCACAGTTTAGAAAGCGGTTTTTGGGCAAAAATTCTCCTGGTTCGCTACAACAATCACCCAGCCGGCCATGCTTATTGTGTGTGGGAAACCGACGGGACCATTTACGGTTACGACCGCAACGCCGGTTCGTTTCCAATCCCAGTTTACACCCGCGATGCGCGCTCCATCGCGATCGTTCTCGCCCAGGAACTCTCCAGAGTTATGGCCGAGCCGCTCTCGGTCGCGCAGGCTGACTTCGTTGAGCCGAACAAGGCCAACCTGTTTAAGTACTAACGCTGCCGCTCTTCCGGCAAGGCGGTTGCGATTCTTGGGACCGCAGTTCGGCTATTTATCCCAGACTTTTTTCTCGAAGGAAACGCGGCCCGATCCTTTCTCGAACGCTTCAAAGCGCTCGGGATTCTGTCGGTAATACTTCTGATGATATTCCTCGGCCGGATAAAATTTCATCAACGGCAGAATTTCGGTCACAATCGGTTTGGCGAATTTTCCTGAGCGCGCGAGTTTTTCTTTAGAGACCTCGGCGATTTTTTTCTCTTCCTCACTGGCGTAAAAAATCGCGGCGCGATAACTCGGGCCGATGTCGGTGAATTGGCCGTCCGCCTGGGTCGGATCGATTTGCCGCCAATAAATGTTCAGTAGCTGGTCGAAAGAGATTTTCGCCGGATCATAAGTGATCTCGATCGACTCGCGATACCCGGTCTTCTCCGAAGTGACGAGCTCGTAAGTGGGATTCGGTTCCGTCCCGCCACAATAACCGACCATCGTCTTGATCACGCCATTCGCCTTATCGAATGCGGGTTGAATGCACCAAAAGCAGCCTCCGGCGAAAATCGCGGTTTTGGTTGTGGGAGCGGGCGCATTCTGGCCGCGACCAAGATCGACAAGAAGCGCCGCGGCGGCACCGAAGAGCAGAGCAAAGACCAGAATTCTTTTCATGATTGTCGATCTTAGACAATGCGGCTGTCTTTTCGTTCCCGCGATCAACGGCAAAATTAGGAAAAACCGAAGGTAATTTTCAAGCTTACCCCGACGGAATGCTGTTGAAGATCTTCCGCGTCAATGCGGCGCACAATGTCTTTCACCTCGCTATTGGCATAGGGCCGATACCTGGCTGCACGTCGTGATCGCGGTCGTCTCGCTCTTTTTTGGGTTCGGCGCGGGCAAATCAGACCGCTTAGTTTTTAAGGCACGACGCGTCCGCCCGCGAAGTTGAATCACTTCGTTGTGCAGACGATCTGTTTCCGTGGTCGAATTGATCCCGGAGTCTTACATCGCGCGCCTCGATCTGCCGAGAATCTTCGGGCGCGTCGCGCCGGTGCAGGTCGATCTTGGCTGCGGTGATGGGTCGTTTCTCTCTGCTCTGGCCGAGCAAATGCCGGAAAAGAATTTCCTCGGCATCGAGCGTCTGATCGGGCGCGTTCGCAGCGCCTGTCGCAAAGCCGAACGGATCGACAACATGCGCGTGATCCGGGTGGAAACTGCCTATGCCGTCCGTTACTTGTTGCCCGAGCAATCGGTCCAAGTTTTTTATCTTTTGTTCCCTGATCCGTGGCCAAAACGGCGGCATGAGCGGCGGCGGGTGATGAGCTCGGAATTTCTTCGCTCTGTCCACTGCGCGCTTGCGCCGCAGGGATTGTTGCGAATCGCGACCGATCAGCTCGATTACTTTGATCAAATGCAACGACTCGCCCGAGCCGATCCCCAATTTGTGATTGTAGAGCCTTTGCTCGCGACGCCTGTCGGAGTTGACGATGTCGATCTTCCACTCACGAAATTTGAGAGAAAGTTTCAACAACAAGGCGTGCGGATTCATCGGTTGGCGCTGCGAAAAGCTTCGCCCGTGATGTAGGCGCGCGCTTCCCAATCATTGCGACCGAACTTCAGTTCAACCGCGCCCGTCTCATCCTGGCGGAAAAGCTTGATGCCGCTCGCTCGCACCTGCTCGGCCCATTCGTCGCTCACGCGTTCGTATTCGGGAAAGTCGCACGAAGTAGCGATAATCAACCGTGGTCGCACGGCCTCGAGAAACTTGTCGGAACCAGACCTACCGGAATGGTGTTGGCCTTTGACCAGGATGTCGCTGCGCAAATTCAAGCCCGAAGCCAGCAGCGCGCGTTCGGTTGCAAGGCCGCTGTCCGACATGAATAAAACCTGCGTGGATGGCGCGACAAAAAGCTGGATGGCATACGCTTGATCGTCTGTTGTTGCAGCAGGAAACATCCGTGGTGGATAAAGAACATGCGCGGTCACCGTGCCCGACACCCGGAAACTTTCGCCTGCGCCCAGACTGTCTGGCGTCATACCACGCTCTTGGAATGCACGATGCAATCGCTGATGGACGATCGACCGGTCGGGCGCCGAATTGTCGATCAGGCGCATGAGAGAGAAATCCCGGAGCAAGGGCGCCGCGCCGCCGATATGCAGCGAATCGCCATGGGTAAGTAGCAAGCCGTCGAGCCGGTTTACGCCCGTCGCGTGCAGATAGTCTCGAACAACGCGTTCGTAATCCCGCTCGCTCCCGCAATCGAACAGCCAATCCGCGCCCCGGGTTCGCAAATGAACGGCCGCGCCGGCGCCGACATCCAGCACAGTAATCCTGGCCTTCGCATCCTCGGGCGCACGGGGATGTTCGACATAGTAATGTCCGCCGGGGATCTGCGCGAACAGGTGGACGAGTCCGAGAACGAGCCGGGCCAGACACCAATTGGCATTATTAAAAATGACAGAGACCCACGGGAACAACGGCGCCGCGAGAAGCGAGAGAAGCGCGATCGCCAGGACAAAGAAAGCGATCGGAACGACAAGCAAGTTCGCAAATAATGAAATGGGCGTGACGAGATAAAAATACCACAGGATCAGCGGCAAAGAACCGATCCAAGCGGCAAGCGAAACAGACGCGCCACGGCCTACCCACTCAAAGCAAATGTGCAGCAAACGGCGCGGACCACGCAGCAAAACCCGCGGTAGAAATGAATCGGGAGTGCTCCAGCGCCACAAAAATCCGAAGAAAGGATCGGCCAGCAAAATGATTGCGCCGACCACCACGAAAGAGAGTTGAAAACCGATGGAAAACAACTCGTTTGTGTTCCAACAGAGAATAATGAACGCCGCCGCCGCGAGGCTGTTGAGTGCGAAAACTTTTCGTTCAAAAAAGAAGCCGCCGAGCAGAATCGAACTCATTGCTGCCGCGCGCACACTCGACACATGCAGTCCGGTCACCGCCGCATAAAAAAAGACCAGCGGAATGATCAATCCCGTCGCCCATTTTCGAGAAAACTGCGCAACGCTTGCCAAAATCCACAAAAGACTCGCGACGATTCCGACGTGCAGGCCGGCGACGGCAAAGAGATGAAGCGTGCCTGTTTGCTGGAATGGTTCTTCGATGTCCTCCGGGGTTTGATGTCGAAGACCGAGCGCGATTCCGCTGATAAAAGTTTGCACTTCCGGCGCGTCGTCCAAACTTCGACAAAGAGTAATTTGCATCCACGCACGCGATTTCTGCGCCGCACGCAAAATCGGATGGCCGCCGCCATGTCGAACCAACACGCCATCCTCCGGATAGCGAACAAACAAACTTCGACGAACGTCCCGGCGCGCGAGATACGAACGCATATCGAATTCGCCCGGATTTCGGGGCGGCGCGATCGCTTCCGCGATTCCAAAAAACTTCAGCTCATCGCCGAATTCCGGATCGCCGCGCCAGCGCACAACCATTGTCGCATGGGTTGATTCGTTTTTGCCTTCCAATTCAATCGCCTCGAGCCGCAAGAAAAAAGTGGCAAAACCGTTCGGCGCAATCTTCGGCTCACTCGCCACAGATCCCGTCGCGGCAATTACGCGCGAACGTGGTCCCAGCCGCGTGGCGAGCCGCCGTCCCGGCGTATCGGTAATTTGAAAACTGTGCAAAAGAAAGAAACCGGCACAAACGAGCGCATAGGTCGAGGTTAACTGCGGCCAACGCAGCAAAACTAACGCCGCGATCAGGACGATCGCTGCAATTAAGCCGACGAATCCAGGGAGCGGAAAGAAATCCGCGCAAATAATTCCGATTGCCGCAAAGATCGACAAGCCGACGAATGGCTGGCGCGGAGCACTCAGCGATTTCATCGGCCAGTCATTCTTTAATTACTCCACGAACGAGAGCGCCTCGCCTGCTCGCGCAAACGCGATGTTAAGATCGAGAGCTCGGCACCAGCAACAACGGCCGCGTGCTGCGTTTGAGCACGCCTTCGGTCACGCTGCCAACAAGCAAATTGTACATCGCGCCATGACCGTGCGAACCCATCACGATGAAATCGGCGTTGACCGCGTCAGCTTGTTTCAAAATTTCATCGACAACCGTGCCGGTCGGTTCGTGCAAGGTCGCTTTCACGCCGGCTTGCTCGATTTCCTTTTGCCATTTGGCTAGCTCCGCTTTGTAAGGTTTCTCCGGAAGCGTTTGCGCGCCCGGATCGATCACCGGCATTGGCATCAACTCCGGCATCCCCGAAACTCCATAGCCCATCGGAGCCGGCGGCATGGCCGGACTGATTTCCCTGACGTGAATGAGATGAATCTCCGCCGCGAACGCTTTTGCGACCTGCCGCGCAAGATCGACAATTCGCGTGCTCGCGGCAGAGCAATCAATCGGCACGAGAATGCTTTTCATAAAGCTAGCTTAGGCCGGTCCGACCGTCGCGCTCAACCGCAAATGAGATGCAGAAGCGGACGCATGCCGTATTTTTTGATTGTGCACGATCTTTTCAGCGAAGAGGAAAATGCCAATGCCGCCAGTGCGAACAGCGCCGCGCCCCTCGCTACGCGTATGCGCCCGCGCTCGCTCGAGGAACTCGTCGGCCAGGAACATATTCTTGGGCCGGGAAAACTTCTGCGGCGCGCAATCGAAGCTGATCGCTTGCCGTCCGTGATTTTCTCCGGTCCGCCCGGCAGCGGTAAAACAACGCTCGCACGCATTATCGCCGAGATTACGCAGGCCAAGTTTATCCGGATCAGCGGCGTGGAAAGCAACGTCGCTGAAATGCGTCGCGTGATTGCGGCGGCGACGAATCGTCTCCGCACTTCCGGACAAAAGACGATCCTGTTTATCGACGAGATCCATCACTTCAACAGAGCGCAGCAGGACATTCTTCTGCCCGATGTGGAAACTGGAAATCTCCGGCTGATCGGCGCGACGACCTACAATCCCTTCTTTTACGTGAACAGCGCGCTTGTTTCGCGTTCGCAAGTTTTTCAACTCGAGTCGCTCCGCGTTGAACAACTCGAAGAATTGATCAATCGCGCACTGACCGACAAAGAACGGGGACTTGGGAATTACACGGTCAAGATCGACAAAAATGCCCGCCGGCATCTTGCCAAACTAAGTGACGGCGACGCGCGCAAATGTCTGAACGCCCTCGAGATCGGCGTGCTCACCACTCCGCCCGATTCGCGCGGCGTTATCCATTTCACGCTCACGGTCGCCGAGGAAAGCATCCAGCAAAAAGCGGTCGTTTATGATCGCGCGGGTGACGCGCATTACGACACCATCAGCGCGTTTATCAAGAGCATGCGCGCTTCCGATGAAAAGGGCGCCATATATTGGCTGGCGAAAATGCTCCACGCTGGCGAAGATTTTCGTTTCATCGCGCGACGCATTGTCATCTTTGCGAGCGAGGACGTTGGCCTCGCCGATTCGGAAGCGTTGCCGCTGGCGATCGCAACGCAGCAAGCCGTCGAATTCGTCGGTTTGCCCGAGGCGCGCATTCCTCTCGCTCACGCTGTTGCTTACATGTGCCGGGCCAAGAAAAGCCGCGAAGCTTACGACGCGCTCAACGCCGCGGTCGAAAAGATCGAGGCGGAACAAACCAAACGCGTCCCGGAACATTTGAAAAACAAACATTTCCCTGTAAATCCAGAAAGATAGCTGGCCCTCCTCTTGCGTAATTCCGTTGCGAATGAATCGTGCTGGGTTGTGACGCGGCATCATGGCTTCCCATGAAAAAACGATCAACGGAAAGCGCCTCATGCGTTGGGTGGCGATTTTCTTCGTCGCGCTCCTGGTGCTTTACGGAGCGTCGCCCTATTTTTCCTTCTGGCGCTTTACTGTCGCGCTCAATTCAAGGAACGGCGCCCGCCTGGCGGCGTATGTCGATTTCCCTGCCGTCCGCGAATCGCTGAAGCAGCAATTTCGCGCAGCGCTGCATCGGTCGCAGAATAACGATCAAACGAAACACAAAGAATTCGCGCGTCTCCTGACTGCTCTTGGTCCCAGCCTCAGCGACAGACTCGCCGACGCCCTGGTCGACACTTATATTACTCCGATTGGTCTGGCGGATCTGATTGCAAATCCCCCGGCGACCAAAGATATCCAAACTTCTGCGGGCAGGCCGGCAGTTTGGAAGAGCGTGCATTGGTCGAGAGCCAAGAATGCTTTTTTCACCGGACCGAGAGACTTCGCCGTGGACGTTAACGGAGCGCGGCTTCACTTTCGGTGGGAAGGCTTGGGTTGGCGGCTCCGAAAACTCGACCTTCCGCTCGGACGGGAAAAAAGCTAAAGAAACTGGACGAACTCCGGTCGCCGTGCGCAAATAGTCCTGCGTTGCGTAAAAGCAACAAAAAAGGGGCGGATCTCGCGAACCACCCCTTTCTGTCTGCGAGCAGCTTCTCCTTAGCCGCCTTTGCTCTGCGAAACCACTTCGTTGAGTTTGAAAATCGGTAGGAACATCGCGATGACGATTCCGCCCACGATGAGGCCGAGAACTACGATAAGCATCGGC
>JBAQJG010000747.1:0-1958 GCA_049300145.1 Chthoniobacterales bacterium
TCGGTGAACAGCCGGGCATTTTCGATCGCGATCACCGCCTGGTCGGCAAAGGTGGTGACCAGCCCGATCTGCTTCTCGCTGAATGGCTCGACATGCGAGCGGGCGAGGGTGATAACACCGATCAGCGCATCGTCCCGGATCAGCGGCACTCCGAGCATTGTGCGCTGACGGCCCAACTGTACCGCTTCGGCCCGGGTATATTCGGGATCGGTCGCCGCATCCTCGATGTGAACGGCGCGTTCTTCAAGCACCGTGCGGCCGGCCAATGTGCCGCGGCCCGGCGCGATCGGATTGCGCACCTGGAAATCCCGGTATCCCGCCGGGATCCCGAACGCGGCAACCATGCGACAGAGGTCATCCTGCAGCCGGAAGATAAATCCGGAGTCTGCCCGGCAAATACGCGCGGCCGTCTCGACCAGTGTGTCGAGCACGGGCCCGAGCTCGGCACCCGAGCGGCTGATAACCTTGAGCACGTCGCTGCTCGCAGTCTGGTATTCGAGCGACTCCTGCAGATCGTGCGTGCGCTGCCGCAGCTCGGTGATCAGCCGGGCGTTCTCGATCGCGATCACGGCCTGGTCGGCAAAGGTCGTGACGAGCTGGATTTCGCGCTCGGAAAACGCCTCGACCCTGCGGCGGGCCAGGCCGATGACCCCGATCGGCGCACCCTCGCGCAACAATGGCACACCGATCATTGTGTGCACACCGCCGACACGCGCGTCGTCCTTTGCCTCGTAGAGCGGGTCGGTCCAGGCATCCAGGATCTGGACCGTGGCGCCTTCGAGCGCGGCGCGGCCCACCACCGTGCCTGTGCCGGGTAGGATCCTGACATTGCGCTCGATCTCTTCGTATTCCGGCGACAGCATGTGACCGGCGGCCCAGCGGTATTCGCCGTCGTCGTTCCGGTAAATGACAGCGGAATCGGCGCGACACAGCCGGATCGCTGTCGTCACTACCGCCTGCAATACCGCATCGAGATCAAAGGTCGAGCGGCTGACGACCCTGAGGACATCGCTCGTCGCGGTCTGATATTCGAGCGACTCGCGCAATTCCGTGATCAGCCGCGCGTTTTCCATCGCAATGACCGCCTGCGCAGCGAAATTCTGCAATAACGCGATCTGCTTGTCGGCGAACGGCCGTACCTCCTGCCGAAATGCTGCGATGGCGCCGAGCAGTGTGGCGTCCTTACGGAGCGGCACCAAAAGCATTGTGCGGATGCGGCCGACGTCGATCAAATGCCGATATCCTGGGCAATCGCGCCAGCCATCATCCTCCACAGCATCGCCCATATGAACGAGACGCTCCCCACGCACCAATTGCATAAGGGGATTGTTCGAGCCAGCCTGAAATGCATTCCCGACCATTTCGCGGAACTGCATTGGCAGCCCGTTCAAGGCAACTGTATGGAAGCATTCCCCGTCATAGGTCAGCAAGCAGCTGAACGACGTTTCGCAGAGATTGTGCGCTTTCTCCAATATTGCATCGAAAACTGGGGCAAAATGGCCAGGCGAGAAGTTGATCACCTGCAATACTTCAGTGGTCGCGGTCTGCTGCTCCAATGCCTCGCGCGTCTCGGTAATCAGCCGCGCGTTTTCCATTGCAATCACTGCTTGCGCAGCGAAGTTCTGCAACACCGCGATCTGCTTGTCCGAGAACGGCCGCACTTCCTGGCGATATGCGGCGATCGTGCCCACCAACCTGCCGTCCTTACGAAGCGCGACGGCGACATACGTCCGAGTTCCGCCCAGCTCAACGAACGCCCGCTGGCGAGGATCCCCCGACTGGTATGCCGGTTCTTTCGTCATGTCCTCGAAATGAACGAAATCTTCGCCGTCGAGCATCCGGCCCACTGCAGTATGCTTCCCCGGTTCTCGCGGGGTACGGGAAAGAAACTCCGCTAAGGCGGGCGGTACACCGTGGAGCGCGGCCGTCTGGAAATGGCCGCCATCGCGAATGAGCAT
>JBAQJG010000748.1:0-2306 GCA_049300145.1 Chthoniobacterales bacterium
TCCACTGAATCAATCGCATAATCCCGATAACGTACATTAGACATCTCGACGCCCACCGCGGAGCGAAGATCGGCGAACCAGGATTTTCTAATATTAGACGGCGGTATTATCTTAGATGCTCTAAGGCTGACGCTGAGCTTCTCGATCGTGCCGTTCTCAAATCCAATCGAACTCCCCAACGCCATGAAGTTGGCGTCAATCTTCCCGTTCTTGATCTCGATCTTGCCCTGAATCCGGGCCGAGCCCGTCAACGGCTGCGCCGTTCCTGCCGTCAATCGCTGGAGATCGAGCGCCGCGGCGGTAATTTCCAGCGTCGCGGGGCTGCGTCCGAATTGTTTGAGGTCGGCAGGCAGCTCGGCGGCACCGCGGAGATGAAATTCGTTCTTGCCCTGGACCATGTCCGCTGCTTGCAAAATCGCCCGCCCCTGTTGTGCGGAAAGTTCGAAGACGCAATGATCAAAGGTGATCTGTCGCTGGCGCAGATCGTTGGTTTGTGCAGACATCGTCGCGCTCCAAGAGTTCGGTTTGTTCAGCACGCCCGTTCCATCGAGACTGAAACGCTCGATTTGGCCGCCGATGAATCCCTCGGGCAGACCCAGGTATTTGTTGAGCGCGCCTGCCTCGATCCTTTCTCCAAGGAAATGAACCCTCGTATTCAGCGAAGAACGCGTTTCATTCAGCGTCATCGAACCTGAAATCGTTCCCGCCCCGATCACTGCCTCGAGATTCATCGACAAAGTTTTCGCGGCAATCTTCGATGCATCGACATTTAGCAATCGAATGCGCTCTTGATCGTTGAGCGCCAGATCGCGCAGAATCAGGCTCCTGTTTGTATAAGAAGTTTGCCCCGAAATTTTTCTCCAGCTCTGTCCTGCCGGCAGTTGCAACTTGTCGATCCGCAATTTGCCGGGCCTGCCCGGATCCAAATCAAGATCGACATGTTTGATCGCGAGATCCCGCGGAGCGCCGCGCACGATCAGGGTTGTATCGACAAATTTCCCACGCTCCGGAAACAACGCGGGCAGCCGGATTTTCTTATGCGGTTTTGAGGCCGCCTTGGCCGGATTCAAAACGATCTGCGCCGAACGCACTTCAAGATTTTTCAAGAGCTGCGACGGGCCGTGGAGGAGGAGCGCAAGCAAATTATAATCAGCGTGCACTGTCTCCGCGTCGATCGATTCGATCGGGCCAGGCCCGATTCTCACGGCGTGAAGATTTCGCATGACCAAACCGTTGAACACCGTGCCCTCGAGGCGAAACTCGGCCTTCACGTGTTCTCGCGCAGCGTAATGCAGCACAATCTGCCGGCCGAGGCCCAGCAATAATGGCCGATGAAAGATTAGAGCCAATCCGAAAAGCACAACCAAGGCAATAAGCGCACGGCCCCGCCATTTCCCACGCCTCTGGAATTTTGCCTGGCCATCTTCGCCCACGAGGGCGGTACACTATTTCCACGAGGGGAAAGAGCAAATCACTCGGCCCCGCGGAGTTCGGCATTGCGCATGAACGCGTCCCGCGTCACGCTTTCTCCGTTGCCATATGAATCCTGACAAGCTCTTCGATTATCTCGAGGGTAAGCTCTCCGCCAGGGAACGCGCCGAGGTGGAGCAGCAGCTGACTTCGGACCACCAATTGCAACGCGAGCTCGCGGTAGCGCGCCAAATTCATGCGAGTATGCGCGGCCCCGCGACTGCGGGACGCGAGGTTTTGCTGCCAGCCGAAGCGGATGTTTCGGAACGCGGCCGAAAAATGGCGCGCCGCGTGGGCGTAGCCTTCATTATTCTCATGGCGGCAAACGTGGGGGCTGGTCTATGGCTGATCGCACTACACGAAACGAAAAATCCGAATCGCGAATTGCTCGAAGCGCAAATGCGCCAGCAACTAGCGAAATCTCTCGAACATGCAGCGGCGGCTGCGCTCACGCCCGCGCCGCTGGGCGTGAGCGAGATCACGATAACGGCAGCGCCCGGGCGACTGGATGCGGTTGCGAACGAAGTCGCCGCGGTTGCTCAGCAGCTTGGCGGTTCCGCCACGAAAGGAATTCCGGAGCAACATCGTGTCGGCCTCCTTATCGATCTTCCCGCGAATCGAGAGACGGAATTTCGGGCGGCGATTTCGACAATCACCGGCGGCGCTCCGAGCTCACCCTCACCCTTGCCTTCGCCTAACGAAACGGCCGCACCAGGCGCTGAGAAAAAGAGTTTTGCCGTACAAATCGTCGAGTCTCCGCCATAGCTGAGCGTCTTTCAGGAAGCGCGGTCTCCAGTCCGCCGAAAACGGCGGCTTGGAAGGCGCCCCTCCTTGAT
>JBAQJG010000749.1:0-1631 GCA_049300145.1 Chthoniobacterales bacterium
AGCATAGTTGGGTTTAGCACGATAACTGATGTCATAACGACGTCGGCCTCACAACGGACCGAGTAGACTTTGCGGTATCCAACCAAAAAGGCTCGGGACGAAGGAGGCCGAGATGAAAATTGTAGGCTGTGATCTGCACGCAAGACAACAAACCATAGCCATGGTGGACACTGAAACCGGGGAGTTCGTGGAGAGGGCACTTTCCCACGAAGGCAACGCCCTGCGAGAGTTTTACGGGGCCTTGGAGGGTCCGGTGGTGGTGGGCATCGAAGCCACGGGATCCATGCAGTGGTTCTTGGAACTGTTGCAAGAGTTGGGAATCCAATGCCGTGTGGGACATCCGGCGAAGCTCCGCGCGAAAGAAACGCGGAAGCAGAAGCATGATCGGCGAGATGCACGGTTGATATTGGAACTGCTCATCGAAGATCGCTTTCCGGAGATTTGGATGCCCTCGATCGAAGAGCGGGACTTGCGAACCTTGCTGCGGGACCGACATCAGTGGGTAAAGATGCGAGCACGATTGCAGCACACCTTGCAGGCGATCGCCCTCAATCACGCCCTGCGCCGAGGCCACGCGCTCTGGAGTCAGGCAGGGCAGAACACACTGCAGGCACTGCCCTTGCCACCCTACACCAGTCAGAGACGGACAGAGCTGCTGAGCTTGTATGAACAGTTGCAGCAACGAATCCAAGAACTAGATAAAGAAGTGGAAGCCCAGGCCCGACAAAGGCTACAGGCGCGCCGGCTGCTAACCCATCCGGGCGTAGGTGCGGTGACGGCTTTGGCGACCGATGTTTTTCTCGGTGACCCAAGTCGCTTCGACACCGCCAACCAGGTGGCCAGCTACATCGGGATGATTCCGTGTGAGCACACCAGCGGGAAGCGACAACGACTGGGAAAACTGACCAAGCAAGGCAACTCCCTGCTGCGCTATCTGTGGACCGAAGCAGGGATGCATGCGGTACGGAAAGACCCGGAGTTGCAACGCTTCTATCGGCGCAAGCTCATCCAGAAAGGAATGGGCAAGGCAAGGATCGCAGCGGCACGGAAACTGGGTATCCGGCTGTGGATCATGATGCGTGACCAGATTGATTACGAACAGTTCTGTCGCCGCGGAAGGTTGCGGCAGAAGGGGAAAGCCCATGCGGGGATGCCTGATTTCAACAGTGGTCCTGCAATGCAGTGACCGGGTCAACTGAATAGGCTGCCCGCCTCCCCATGGGAGGGGAGTTTGCATAACACATCATGATCGAGCGTGACCGAAGAGATGTCTGGTGGGCTACGCCACCACAATGATGAAGGAAACGGGCCGAGCCATGCGGTTGGATACAAATCATCGAGAAGTAAAGACCGTTGCTCTCTTGAAGGAACCAGTGCGTCTGCGCTGAGGGGAAAGTATGCACCGACTTACTAAAATGAAAACCCCAAGTCCCTTGACACGACCGACGTCGTTAGAGATGTTGATAAATCGCCGGTGCACTCATTGCCGGGTTCCGAGTGCTAACGCCTTCTATGAGAAGGTCATAAAAGTCAAGGCCGACGTGGCGGCCTTCCTTATTAATTGCTTTCCATCTGCATAACCCTCCGGTGGTGACGTGGGGAGCTGTCAAGGGCGCTCCCGAACAGGGGGC
>JBAQJG010000750.1:0-3064 GCA_049300145.1 Chthoniobacterales bacterium
CGCTTTCTTAGCTGCCGGTGAGCAGCCGGCGAGGACCAAGGCAGCCAGGCACAAGGTGAAAAACTTTGTCGAAAAGGATGGTAGCATATTCAATTAGCTGCTAGTAATTTCACGTTTCGGCTAGCGGCAGGATCGGTAGGAAGTGGTCATAGCCAGATGTAATTCGACCAGCGCATTTACTCCCACCGGGCTATCCCCAATTTTTCCATTAATTCGTAGAGCGTGGGACGGCTAACTCCCAGTTCGGCCGCAGCCGAGCTAATTTTGCCTAAATGCCTCTTTAAGGTCTGCTGAATCAATTCCTTTTCAACACCCTCGCGTACTTCCTTGAGGGTGGACACACTAGCGACGCCTCCCGAAGGAGCTAGTTCCAGATCCTTTTCTGTGATCCGCTTTCCTTCTGCCATGATGACCGCTCGCTTCACGCTATTCTGGAGTTCACGCACATTACCGGGCCATGAATGGCAATTGACCGCTCGAAGAGCTTCCGGCGCAAACGTTAAATTCGTTTTCCCATTTTGCGCCGCGTACCGGTGAAGAAACTCGCGCGCCAACAGGACTACGTCGTCTCCGCGCTCACGCAGCGGGGGCAGTTTGATCACGACAACAGCCAACCGAAAGTACAAATCTTCCCGGAATTTGCCCTCGGTCACGGCCTGCTTTAATTGAACATTCGTAGCGGCGATAACCCGCGTATCAATTTGTATCTCCTGACGGCCGCCGACGCGCTGGAAGCGGTGTTCCTGGAGAAAACGAAGCAGTTTGACTTGAACCGCTGGCGGCAATTCTCCAATCTCGTCGAGAAAGACGGTCCCACTGGCGGCCGATTCCATTATGCCTTTGCGCTGAGCGTGCGCGCCGGTAAAGGATCCTTTCTCGTGCCCGAACAGCTCGCTCTCCAGTAAGTTTTCCGGAATCGCGTTGCAATTGATCGCGATAAACGGGCCGTCCTTTCTCGGACTTCGGCGATGGATCGCCAAAGCTGCCATTTCTTTACCCGTCCCGCTTTCGCCGAGCAAAAGAATAGGCACGTCGGTTTTGGCAACTTTGCGAATATTGGCGAATACGCCCTGTATTTGCGGGCTGCTGCCGAGCATGTCTTCGAAATCCTCGGCGCGAACACTCTGTTGCAGCTTGCGGTATTCCCTCTCCAGTTGCACGACGTAAATGCAGCGCCCGAGAAGAAACTTCAGTTCCTGGATGTCCACCGGCTTGCACACGAAATCGTAAGCCCCCGCGCCCACTGCTTGTAGCGCGTTCTTCTTTTCGCTCTGGCCAGAGATGACAATGACCTTCGCCGATTTGTCGATCCCCAGGAGTTCGGACAGCGCTGCTAACCCTTCCTCGCAGTCATTCGGATGCGGCGGGAGCCCCAAATCGAGCAGTGTAACCGCCGGTTGCTCGCTCTTGAAACTTTCAAGCGCGCCGGCGCGATCCTCCGCCGAGAGAACGTTGTACTGCTGACCAAGCGCCCATTTCATCTGCGCTAGAATCTCCGGATCGTCATCAACGATGAGAACCTTAGCTTTCATTTGCTTCGGGTTGCAGAGGCAACATGATACGAAAAGTGGTGCCGACACCAAGCTCGCTCTTTACCTGAATGCTACCCCGATGTGCCTGGACAATCATCTTCGATTGGAACATTCCGATGCCGAGACCTTTCTTCTTGGTCGTTTGAAAAGGGCGAAAAAGAGAGTCCTTTAAAAATCCCGGACTCATTCCGCAGCCGTTATCGCCAACCAAGAGTGTGGCCCAGCCGTCGAAATGGTCGGTGCGCACGGTGACCTGCCCTTTCGAGCCAACCGCATCGCGCGCGTTGAGCAGTAGATTGGTAACTACGCTTTGGAGCTGCTCCCGGTCCGCCCTGAGGGTTGGCAGCGGATGAAGCTCCTTCACTACCTCCACTCCGGCTATGTCGTTCAGACTTTCCAGGGTCTCGGTTATCAGCAGGTTAAAATCGAATTCCACAGGGTTGAGTTCGAGCGTGTGTCGCAAGACGCCCACGCGCCCGATGAGCTGATTAATCCGGTTCACCGTTTCCCCAATCCCGCGCAAAGCGTCTTGTCGAAAAGCGGGATCATCAAAATGAACGGGCAGATTCTGTAGCATCAGGCTCAGGGTTGACGCCGCATTCTTCAGGTCATGGACAAAGAATGCAGAGATCGTTTGAAACGCTTCCAGCTCTTTTCCACGCATGATCTCTCGTGTAAGCCGAAGGTTCAGCAGACTGACCGCGACTTGATCGCCGATACACTTTAGCAGGTCTAGTTCTTCGACCGTGTAGGGGATGCCACCGACACGGTCCGCCAGAATGGCAAGACCAATGCGGCGGTCGCTCGCAGCTAATGGAACACAAATACGATTTCCTCCCTTGCGGAATTGAGTTGAGCTCATTTGCCTCAAGGTTTCTGCCCAGTCGCCCTTGGCTTTCTCTAAATCAAAGGGCTGGGAAAGCTTGCCGAGATTCGTCCGGTTCGGATTTGAGCCTGCCAAATCCGGAATCGCGTCGCTAGCATCGCCCTCCGATTGAAGAGTCGAAGCTGCAAACAGGAGTTGTTGTTGCTCGTCAAACAGCCAGATAGTAACGGACAAAACGTTGAAGGTTTCGGAAATCAATTTTGTAGCTGCGACGCACAAACTGGACTGATCCAGCACCATGGACATGCATTGGGTAAAACGGGTCCATATCTGACGAAAATCGTGCTGTGGCCTTTTAAAATGGCGGCTAACAAAAAGGCGGATGTTCTGCCGGACGCGATTTGAGAGCAGGAGCACGGCCAGGACGACAATTCCCACCAGCACGACAAAGGCTTGGAGCTGAAAATTCCCCCCCCAACTTGTACGCGCTACGATCTGGGCCAGCACGCCAACCACAAAAAGGTACGCGCCCACCAGGAGCACCGTCACGGAGGTATGCAGGACGGCGCGTGACGGGTAAACGTCGATTTCGCGGAAACCAGTCCGAATGTACCCAAGCGTGATTAGCGCGCATCCGATGACCAGCGCGCCTGTTTCGACGTTGATGAGAGCAAGCGTGTTCCCGGAGAAGAGAAGGGCTTCACTT
>JBAQJG010000751.1:0-4811 GCA_049300145.1 Chthoniobacterales bacterium
AACCGGCCCTGGCGATTGTACAGGCGCGCGATCCGCAAGAACTGTACGACGACTGGCAGAAAATCTCAGCGCATTGGAGCGCGCTCCAAGCTGCGGGCAAAATCAAAAGCTTCTCCACGCCCGCGGCGCTTTGTTTTTCGCCGAACTCGATGCAAAGAAATCGTGAACACTTGCGCGCAACTAATTTTCAAACAACGCGCCAAGCACTTGAAGAAACGCTCGAGGCTGAAGGATTTAACCGCGACTCGTTCGCGACGGCTTTCACCCTGCTGAATGAATTGCAACGGGTTGTCGATTCAAATGCGCCGCTGCCAAATTGGCGCAGTCAATTGCCGAGAGCGTCGAGCTGGTGGTTCTTGGTCGATCGCTATCTTGCCAAGAATCCACTCCTTACCACTGGTTTTGTCACGACGAACAAACCGATTTTCACGCATGCGCAAGCGGAGGACTTGGGGCGCGATCTGCCGGTGCCCGGCGTCCCGATGATTTTGTCCGGCTGGAGCTACGCCCTGGCCGATTTGCTCCCGTGGTCGCATCGGCAACTCCTCATTATCAGCGCGTTGATGGCCATCTTCGACATCTCATTGCTCGCAATTTTGTATCGCGACTTGCGTCTCTGGATCATTCAAGTGATGACACTCGCGTTTGCGATCGGAGCAATGGTCGCTTCGATGAAACTGATGAACATTCGTTTGAACTTGCTCAACGTCCTTTCCTTTCGACTCGTCCTCGCGATCGGCGTCGATTACGGGATTTATGTCGTGCTCGTGTGGCAAAAGACGCGTGAACTCGAGCATGACGTCGCGGGTGTGGTGAAGCCGGTCATACTTGCTGGTCTGACCGCGATCAGCGGGTTCGGCTCGTTAGGGATCGCCAGGAATCCCTCGCTCAGCGGACTTGGCATCACGTGCGCCATCGGCATCTTCTGGAGTCTGATCGCGACGATTTTCTTCACGTTACCGGCGTCGGCCGCGGCTAAACCGAAACTGTGGCGCGAAGATAAAACCGACCCTCTTCGCGCCAAGGCAGCCGATTGAAACCAATCAGCTGGGTCGCCCAGATCCTTCTGTTTGCACTCAAGACGAGTTCACCGCATGTGTTGAAGGAGCTGCCCGCCACAGGCGGGCTCGGCGACATGCGCTAACATCGATAATCCCGTTATGCGTAAAATTCTTTTCGCGATCTGCGCGCTTATCAACCTCGTCATCCCGGCCCACGCCGAACCGCTTTCAACGGCTGATCTGAAGAGTCTTCTCACCCAAATTCGGGACAAGCGCGGCGCTGCGCCACAAACGCAGGCCGATTTTCGGGAAGAGAAATTCATCCACCTCATGACCAAACCGATTTTGAGCGCGGGGAAGGTTTGGTTTCAGGCCCCCGATAAATTTCGCCGTGAAGTGAAAGGAACTTCACCCAGTGTGACCGTGAGCGACGGCCAGCAGCTGTGGATCTATTATCCGAATTTTAAATCGGCCGAACATTACTCGTTAGGCAAACGCTCACCCCTGGACGCGACCATCGCCGCTCTCCTTGCTGGGTTAAATCTTCAAGATCTCGAGAGCAATTATCATGTGACTGCGAGCAATGTTGACA
The DNA here is from genome assembly GCA_049300145.1 of Chthoniobacterales bacterium. Lineage (GTDB taxonomy): Bacteria > Verrucomicrobiota > Verrucomicrobiia > Chthoniobacterales > UBA10450 > AV133. The sequence continues at coordinate 1,594 of JBAQJG010000751.1, forward strand.
ATGGTTACCAACTCGATCTCGTGCCGCGCCGGCCGTCTCTCAAAAGATTTTTTCAACGGTTGAGTATTCAAATTAACGCGGAATCGCGAGCGCAACGCACCGAGATGTTACAACCGAACGGCGATCGCATCGTGACGACATATTCGAACCACGTGACTGGACCGATTCCACCATCAACATTCGAATTCACGCCGCCGCCCGGAACCGAGATTACGACGCCGCTCGGCAAGTAAACTCGACGGCGCCCGGCGAAATTGTTAGACCACAAGCGATGAACGCGCACACGGCCAAATATCGCTCTGTGCATGTGAGACCGCGTCGGAAATGAGCGCGAGACGCCGGGTGCCTCAGCGTCAGATTTTTGTTCTAACGCCGGAGGAAAAACGGGTTCTGGTCTTCGTCCTGGTGGCCTTCGTTCTGGGCTTGGGCGCAAAACATTATCGTGACACGCATCCGCAACCGCCACCATTCATCGACAAGAAACATCCTTGGAGGACGCCCGCGACGACGACACCAACGCCACAAAAGGCACAGAGAAAACCGTAGAAGAAAAACCAAACTTCGACGCCACTACTTGATCCGCGCATTGTTGATCAGACCAACGCGGCGGAGGATAGCGTTAAGTTACTGTCGATCCCCGCGGAAGCGTTCCATTAATCGAAGAATCTCTTCACGAACTTCGAAGAGATCTCTGCGAAAGGACTCCAGTCGTTCGGAATCAAGCAGATTTTTAGCGGCCACTTTTTCGGCAGCCGAAACGCTTTGGTGCAAATAATTGAGCGCGCGTTTGAGGGTAGCGACGATGAAGCCGCCGTCGCGCAGATCTTCATCGTAAGCCAGGCTATCAAGTGCGCCGGCGATTTTTGCACCGGCAGTTTGAAATTGGAAAATCATTTGCCGCAAATCGGCGTCGCCATTTTCCCCAAGCAGCCCGCTTTCGTTGCAAAAATGCCACATCCCCATTGCGCTCTCGAAGGCGCGTTTGGTCAAGGGATGATGAATGTGACCGTCTTTGTCACGCGCCCAATCAACACCTTCGGTAATTGGATTCGGTTCGAGTGAAGGGACCTCGATCTCTTCCCGTGGCGGAAGGGCGCCGCGTTCGTCGGCTTCAAGCGCCTCCTCCAGCCATGTCCATCCCATTTCGCGCGCGACAATTTTTTCCTGGTCAGGATGACCTTCATATTTTTCCAGAAGCTCGATGTATTTGTCGGTGCGCGCGTCGGATTCGCGCATGAGTTTCTCGTAACCGAATTCATCGAGCCGTTTCTCATCGTCCAGATCGAACTCCGTCGGTTCCCGGTGATGCGATGCATCGAGACGATCGAGCCAGTCGCGAATTGCTTGATGGCTCGCTGCGATCTGGTCTTGTTCGTCCTCGACCGAGAGCGTCCATTCGGCCGAGGAGGTCTCGATCTTGTAATCGGTGCTCTCGATCACGACGCGACCGTTCGTGTCGCCAAACCATTCGAGATAAAAGCAATTTCCCATGTGGTCGGGCGGCGCTTTGCCTTCTCTCGTTATGCGAAGTGCCTCTTCGAGCGGCACATCAAAAACGCGCATTTTGCGCGAAGCGGTGATCTCACCGGCCGCGCCGCTTTGTCTGTCCGCAAGATCGACATTTTCATCTGCGGCTGGTTTCGGCTGCGGATTCTCGAATCTAACGAGGCAACCGGCGAGATCGCGCAAGCAATTGCCGGAGAGATCGAGTCTGATCGGCTCGTCACGCCCGACTAACCAGATTTGCCCGCGAACGTGGTCGCGCTGGCGATTGTCGATCTCGCCTTTGTTGACACGCTCATGAATTCGCCATGCCATAGGTGTTAGTTTTGCACGCTCTCGAGATATTTTCCCGGAATCGGACACTCGGTGCTCTCCTGCTGCCAGTAAATACTCACGATCCACCAGCGACTGCCGTCATGGAACAACTGAATGCTGTTGATCCCACGCATGAATGGTTCGGGATCGTCGGCGTTGTGGCGCGACTCGTACGTGCTCCAGACATGCGCAATGTTGCCGAACTTCTCGGTGCGACGCGCAATTTCCTTTTCGAAAAATCCATTCTCCTGAAAAAATGGTTCCACACGCGCGATGTAAGCGTCGACATCCAAAACTTGCGGCGCGAGATCGACATCTTCCCCTCCGGCTTTCTTCGCGGTCGGAATCAAACGCGCGCCGGGAATAAACAAAGAGCGTTCCCGATCCCAATCGCGCTCCTTACCAACTGGTCCCGAAATTACATCATAAGCGGCGGTGATGATGGCATCGATCGACACGACATCGGCGAGGTTAGCGAGTGGCATATCGTACTTCTTCGAAATCAACGGCGAACATCAGACCTGCGCGAGCACTGCTCGCGCTGCATTGTGCCCGGGGATACCGCTGACTGCGCCGCCGCGCAGCGCGCTTGAACCGCAGAGAAACACGTTTTTGTACTCCGTCTCCACCCCCCATGTGCCGCTCTTTTCCTTCGTGGTCACGAACGGCCACGTCGGCGCGTTCTGAAAAATGTTGCCATGATACATTCCGAGTGCGTCCTCGATGTCGACTGGGCTTTTGCTTTCGATACAAAGGTGGCCGTTGCGCGCCACGGCCAGGCAATCTTCCAGCGGCTCTTCCAGCCACTGGTTCATGCTCTGGAGGAATTTCTTTTCCGCGAGTTTTCTCATCGTCGCATTATCCCGCGCAAACAAACTCCACGGCGTATCGAGTCCGAACAAGGTCATGGTGTGGAAACCTTGCGACCGGAGTTCCGGTGCGAGAATGCTGTCGTCGGTGAGCGTGTGGCAATAAACTTCGCACGGTGTTTTGTTCGGCAGGCAGCCTTGGCGCGCCTGGCCATAGCTGAGATTCATTTGTTCGTAACCTTCATCGCTATGGAACGTCCCGCAGAACGCCAATGCCGCCGGATAACGCGTTGCTTTCAGCTTCGGCAGCCGGCGCAAGAGCATATTGATCTTGAATACGGACCCTTCGTCCGCGGCATCCGGGTGATACAGTTTACCGACGAACTTCGTTAGCACGTTCCGGCCGAAATTTACCAGAAGAAATCTTGCATCGATCGAGTGCCGTGTCCCGTCGACCTCGAACTCGATGCTGCATTTTTTCCCATCCAAATCCAGCGCGCGAAGATCGACATTCGTTAGCATTTCGGCGCCGCTCTTGCGGGCCGCCTGTTCCAACTCGTACGCCACTGCACCCATCCCACCGACCGGCAC